>CAXUGH010000087.1:0-2062 GCA_964250365.1 uncultured Ktedonobacteraceae bacterium | reverse complement strand
CACCGCGCACCCCAACAAATATCCCCCCCCAAAAACTTTTGGTGCCCCCCTTGGCGGTCTCCCTGCTTTGGAGGAAACACATGGTCGTTGAGGCACAGAAGGAAAATTTGAGCTTTCAAGCAGAGGTGACACAACTGCTTGATTTGATGATTCACTCCCTCTATAGCAATAAGGATATATTTTTGCGCGAACTGATCTCGAATGCGTCGGACGCGATTGACCACTTACGCTTCGATATGCTGTCGGATCAGGCATTGGCGGAGAATGATACCAACCTGAACATTCATATTAGTTATGACAAGGATGCACGGACAATTACCGTTGCCGATAATGGCATTGGCATGACGCGTGAAGAGGTGGTCGAGCATATCGGCACGATTGCGAAGTCGGGTACGCGCGAGTTCTTTCAGTCGCTCACCGGCGACCAGCAGAAGGACGCCAATTTGATCGGACAATTCGGCGTTGGCTTTTACTCATCCTTCGTTGTCGCCGACAAAGTAACATTAACGACGAGACGCGCTGGTATGACGCCTGAAAACGGTGTGCGTTGGGAGTCCGATGGACGCGGTAGCTACACTCTTGAGAATATCGAGCATGCTGGACGCGGCACAGAGGTTACGTTGCATCTACGCGAGGACGAGGATGAGTTCTTGAGCGGCTCTCGCTTGCGCTCCATCATTCGCTCCTACTCCGACCACATTACCGTTCCCATTCTGATGCAGAGCGAGGATGAGGAGAAAAAGGGCGAAGAGGAGCGCGTCAATCAGGCTTCAGCACTATGGGTACGCCCCAAAAGCGAGATTAGCGCGGAAGACTACAACGAATTTTACAAGCATATCACCCACGACTTCGAGGATCCGCTCGCCTATGTGCATAGCCGCATGGAAGGCAACTACGAGTACACACTGTTACTCTACATTCCGGCGCGAGCACCGTTCGACTTGTGGAGCCGCGAGCGGCATCACGGCGTCAAGCTCTATGTACGGCGCGTCTTCATCATGGACGACGCCGAGAAGTTGATGCCGAGCTATCTACGCTTCGTGCGTGGTGTCGTTGACTCTAGCGACTTGCCTTTGAATGTGTCGCGCGAAATTTTGCAGCAGAACAAGATACTGGACACGATTCGCTCGAACGCAACGAAAAAAGTGTTGGGTCTGCTCTCCGATCTCGCACAGAACGAGCCTGAAAAGTACGCCACGTTCTGGAAAGAGTTTGGACGTGCCTTCAAAGAGGGCATTCCCGAAGATTCCGCCAACAGAGACGCCATTGCGAAACTGCTACGTTTCTCCTCAACTCACACTTCGTCAGAGACTCAGGATGTCTCCTTCCAAGACTACGTGGGCCGTATGAAAGAGGGGCAGGACAAGATTTACTATATTACCGCCGAGACCTTTGCGGCGGCTAAGGAAAGTCCGCTACTCGAAATCTTCAAAAAGAAGGATATCGAGGTGCTGCTGCTCTCCGATCCCGTTGACTACGTACTTGGAAGCGAGCTATTCGAGTACGAGGGCAAGGCTCTACAATCCATCTCGAAGGGCGAGATCGACCTGAGCAAGATGGAGGATCAGCAGGAGAAAGAGGAGCAGGAAAAGGCGGCGTCCGAGGCACAGGGACTCACCGAGCGACTCAAAAATGTGTTGAGCGATAAGGTGAAGGATGTGCGTGTCACGTCGCGCCTGACAACCTCGCCCGCCTGTCTGGTTGTTGGTGAGTACGACATTGACCCCAACCTGCAACGCTTGCTCAAATCGGTTGGGCAAGCCATCCCGAACACGAAACCGATTATGGAGATTAACCCAACGCACCCGATTGTACTCAAACTCAAAGAGGTACAGGACGGGCAACGCTTCAGCGATTGGGCGTTCGTGCTATTCGATCAATCCGTCCTGAGTGCGGGCGAACAACTCGAAGACCCTGTACGCTTCGTCAACAGGCTGAACGATTTGCTAGCGCAATTAGCCTGATACATAAAACAAACATGACCCGTGGGGGCGGGGGACGGCCCGCCCGGTGGGTGTGTTTTTTTTTTTTGTTAAAAAAAAAAAAAAAAAAAAGATCAGAA
>CAXUGH010000086.1:0-17776 GCA_964250365.1 uncultured Ktedonobacteraceae bacterium | reverse complement strand
CCCTACCACCATGCTGCTCGTAGGCAAATATTGTATTTGATAATCCTCTATCAAATAGCGCGAACCATCATAGAGAGCGTGGAATGGCAACGTATGCAATGGTCCATAAGGAACAATCGTCAACGTACCTCCTGACGAGGGTAGATATGATGCGAAGGGCACGATAAGCAAATCATAGAGTTTCTTCAACAAGCCTAGCACTGCTTGCTGTTGCATAGAAGGAGTATTCAGCGTGTTTACCGAAAGTAGCCTTGCATGTAGTAGGGGTAACAGGCGTTCGAGATGCTCAACACCATCGGGAACCTCATGCGAGACTATGCCCTCTCTTGTAAGTACAAAAATCAGAATTTTCCCTTGTGAGAGGAAATAGGTCAACATAAGCTGGTCCGATGCAAGATGCTGACCAATGTGTTCGATGGTTTTTGCCCTATCTTTGCGTATACGTCGTTTCTTTATTGGTTGTGCTAGAGCAGCCTGAGAAAGATGAAGTCGCTCGAAGCGTTCGCTGATCTCCGCTTCACAATGCTTGATTTCAGCCTGAATAATGCTACGGTCGATGTCTGCGGATAGTGATGTATCCACACTCGCAAGTTGTGTACAAGCATCACGATAACGTTCTTGCCAATCTTTCAACTCCTGCTGCATACGCAACATCGTCGCATTGTTTACCTGTAACTGTGAAGGTGTATCAGAGGTGCTTTGACTTGTATCCGCTCGTTTATTCAGATATTGACGCAATGCCATTGAACGCGCTTGCTCAAGATAATTAAAAGCAAGAGCAATTTGTTCTTGACGTAAACATAGAGCAATCATCTCTTCGTAGACAGACCATGTAGCATGAAGAAAAGACGGTGATAAATCGTAAGCAAGATCGTCTAAAATGCGGTCAATTTGTGCAATAGCTGCACGATAGTGGCGAATCGCATTTGTTGTATTTTCTGTAAGAACTCCTAAACGCCCTAGCAAAAAGTGGTACTTGTATACGGCCTCTTGCAAATTATATTGACTTGCTGTTCGTAAAAGCTGTTTACCAAGTACGATTGCGTTATTAAATTGCTCTTGATTTCCCTCAGTACCTTGTACAAATAACGATTCAGCTACGATGATCCCTGCATTAACAGCACTCTCTATAAGACCCTGCAATTCGTAGTAATCTTTGACCTGAAGAGCTTGCTTGTGGGCTTTTCGCACCTCACCTATGTCCATATACAATTCAGCTTGTTGAAGCTTCACGGCAAAAGTAAAGTGATCAAATTTGCCGTTTTGAACGAGAAGTAATGCTTCATTCAAGATATTTAAAGCTTCTGCCGATCTGTGAGCTGCAATCAAAATAGTAGCATATTCACGAAGAACATATCCTGTACTTAGCGATATACCAAATCGGCGGTACATATCAACGGATTTTCGTGATAGAACACATGCCTCGTCTACTCTATTCACTTTCATCAGGCAGTTAGCTATCCACATTTCAAGGTCGGCATACAACACAGGATCATCTATAGTATGTCTAAGTAAACTATCACGAGCCTGATAGTAACCTCGTAACGCTGAACCATAATAACCTTGACTATAGTCAAGGTCCGCTAAATGTATCTCTGCCCTAATTGCAAGGTCTATCTCTTTTAGAGAAACAAAGCTTTCGTGCGCTTGCTGTTGTATATAAGCTGCTTGCGTAAACTCGCCCAACCATACCAGATGTAATGCAAGATTCATCTTGGTTAAAGCAATAGCACGTTCAATATCATTAGTACTATGATCGTTGAGACTTGAATATATAGTAAGTATGTTTCGATAGAGAGCTACAGCGTCCTCGTATCGTCCTACATAGTCATATACCATAGCAACATTATGATCAATGATGCAAGCCCAGTAATCCTCTCCAAGCTGCACGAATATATCACGCGCACGTTCTGCACCTGCTAAAGCCTCTTCAACATGACCTAGCCACGCGTATGCAATAATCCAACTAATACGACTTCTTGCCCAATTTCTTTCATCGTTAAGTATAAGAAATTTTTCTCCTGCTGCGTCTAAACACTCTACTGCTGCTTTGTGATGTTGAATTTGAATCAGGGCGTCGCCCTTTGCTTTGAGGCCGAGGGCGTGTAGAGAAGGGTTATTAGCGTGTTCGCCGAGGAAGATGAGGAGTTCGGCGATTTTGAGCGAGACGAAGGGCGTGTAGAGTTTGTCGAGGGCTTCACGCTCTAGCCATACGCCGATGGCGTTGGCGTTATGTCCTTCGGAAAGCGAGGTTTGCAGATATGCCTTGCCCTCTTCTAAGGGTAAGTCGTGCAGCGTTTGCAGGAATGTTTGTTGTTGGTCTATGCTCAACATGCAGGTCTCCCCAGATAAAAGCCTTCTTTATGACATGATACCACTATGCCTGTTCCACGTTGATGCCTTCGATAGTTATTTCGATGTCGGGAAGATGTACGAGCATAGAGTAGGTGCCGACGGGTACAGCTTTGAAGACAATATTGCCAAGGTCGTCTACTTTTGTAGTGAGCAACGGTGTTGGAGTGTGCCCGTTCTGCATTGCCTGTTGCTCCATTGGACTTGGATAGAGATCGACGGAGTAGCCCTCGAAGGCTTCAGTGTTCTGCTGAGGGTCGGTGCTGGTGAAGAGACCGAGCAACATCATTTCGCCGTTGCCGCTACGCGAGAGGTGTAGCGAGATGTCGAGTGTGTCGGCTTTGTAGTGCTTAGGCCAGCTTATGCCGCTTGACGCACCCCCATTCGCGCTACTGGAGGACTCGCTACTGCGCGTGACAAGCTGTGGGCGTTGTGTTTGGAGTGTGGCAACCAAGCGACGTACTGTTGCCTTTGGCGAAAACGAGACAATGGAGGCAAGTCCTGTAGACTCAGCTTCGGGGAAGAGGTCTGTAGCGTTAAGGTCGCGGCGAATATTGGCTATATCGGCACTGCATAAAGGACAGCTAGCGACGTGTTCGGCAATGGACATACGCTCGTCGTTTGACAATAGGTTCAGAGCAACGGGAGCGCAATAATCGGTGAGTTTTGCCGGTGATGGACATTGGCTACGATACAACTGTGATGTGAGAAACGCATTCGCTTCTGTGTAGAGTGCCATACGTTGCTGACATATTGGGCATGAGTCCAGGTGTTCTTTCGCTTGTTCAGACAGAGCTTCACCATCGAGCGCGTAGCGTAAAAGTTCCTCATCATTGGGGGCCATCGGGTTCAGACATTCTGTCATAACAGTTCCTCGCATCTAGTTTTATGTAGCATTAGGAAACTCACCAGGGCACATGCAAGACTATTTCCTTGCTTGGTATCATTTCCCCTACTCTTGCTACCATCGCTATATAAACGGTGGTTCCTCCAATTTTAGTATATTAGTTTTTGCTGTTCAAGCACAGCAAAGAAGAGAGGCAGGAAGAAAATTCTTCCTACCTATTTGCCATTGTCGCCGAGTCGCCAACGAATTTTATCCTTATTACGCATAATACGTTCCCAGACGTTGCGACGGATGCTGTAAACCTCCTGGTCGTTCGCAAACTCGCCGGGGCAGTTGCGAAGAATCTCGCGCGGCTTGAGATTGCAGTAGAAGAGTAGATAGGCCGCGCGCTGCTCCTTGCCCGCTGGTAGAATGGTCTTGAGAATCTCCCACAGCTCCCCCTCATGATAGAGGTCTTCCACCTCGAACTTAGGGTCGTCGGCATGCCCATATTCAGGTAGCGGCGTGAGATTCGTGCGTGCATGGTCGCGCAGTTCATCCATGATTGAGCTTGTGAGGCACAGCTTGAGATAACTCAGCGCACTTGCAAGCGACTCAAATGCTGGCTTTGACTTGCGTACCGCCTGCCAGAAACGCTCGAAGGTCTTGTCGGTGTAGTCCTCTTCCTTCATGTAATACGCAGCTGTATCACGACTATTGTGGCGTCGGAACCAGACGCGCACGGTCTCTGCATACTGCTGATACAGCAGGCTCCACGCTCCCTGATCGTCCTTATGAATAGCGCGGTAAAAGACTTCCAGACAGTAGCGGTCGTCGGTTGGTTCCTTGCGACGAAACTTGTGCATCTCCTCTTCGCAACGCTGTGCTAACTCATCGAGGGTCATGGCTCCGGGCGGCTTCTCCATACTAATACCCATAATGCTTTCCCTACCTTCTCTTCAGCATCTCAAGCTGAAGCGTAGTGTGTGAGTGGTGCGACACATCTCTGGTGTATTTGCTCTGCTAGCTCTATTAAATAGACGAAATACTCAACAACAATCCAAAATGCTTGGCTGTTTGTATGTTCCTAGTATAAATAATTGTCGCGCGTAGGGAGCATGTCAATTGTCCCATTTTTTACTTCCTCCATAGATAAGAGTACAGCAAATCTGTTGAGTATACAATAGCGTATGTCACTATTTTTATGTGAGCAAGCATACAAACCTGATAAAACAATACACAATACAAAAAGGGTCTTGCCATCTGGCAAGACCCTTTTTGTATTGTGTATTCGGTTTAGCCCACGCTACCGGACATCTCCAATTGGATGAGACGGTTCAGTTCAACCGCGTACTCCATCGGCAGTTCCTTCGTGATTGGCTCGATAAAGCCGTTCACGATCAGCGAGTAGGCTTCGGACTCGTCGAGACCTCGGCTCATCAGGTAGAAGAGCTGATCCTCGCCGACCTTCGAGACGGTCGCTTCGTGCCCAATCTCGGTCTGATTCTCCTCAACGCGAATGGTTGGGTAGGTGTCAGTACGCGCATTCTCGTCGAGCAGGAGCGCGTCACAGCGCACACTTGACTTGGTGTGGTGCGCCCCAGGATTGATGCGAACCAGTCCTCGATACGAGGCGCGACCTGTGCCCTTCGAGACCGACTTCGACAGAATCTGCGACGTGGTATGTGGTGCAAGGTGCGTAATCTTCGCGCCCGCGTCCTGGTGCATACCATCGTTGGCAAAGGCTACCGAGAGAACGTCACCACGCGCCCCCGGCTCCATCAGCAACACGGCGGGGTACTTCATAGTGACCTTGGATCCTAAGTTACCATCGACCCATTCCATTGTCGCATCACGATATGCAGCAGCACGTTTGGTCACAAGGTTGTAAACGTTCTTCGACCAGTTTTGAATAGTGGTGTAGCGAACACGCGCACCTTCCATTACCTTGATCTCGACCACCGCACTGTGTAGGCTATCACTTGCGTAAGTTGGGGCGGTACACCCTTCAACATAATGTACATAGGAACCAGGAGCGGCGACGATCAGCGTGCGCTCGAACTGACCCATATTCTGTGCGTTGATACGGAAGTATGCCTGTAGCGGAATCTCGACACGCACATTCTCCGGCACGTAGACGAAACTGCCACCACTCCAGACCGCGCTATTGAGCGAGGCGAACTTGTTATCCGAGGGTGGAATGACGGTGCCGAAATGCTCCTTGATGATGTCGGGATACTCGCGCAGAGCGGTGTCCATGTCGGTGAAGATAACACCCAGCTTCTCAAGGTCTTCACGCACCTTGTGATAGACGGCCTCACTCTCGTACTGCGCGGTAACACCTGCGAGATACTTCTGCTCGGCTTGCGGAATGCCCAGACGATCAAAGGTATCCTTGATCTCGGATGGAATATCATTCCAGTCCTTACCCTGTTGAGCAACCGGCTTAATATAATAATAGATATTGTCGAAGTCGATGCCAGAGAGGTCCGCGCCCCATGTTGGCATTGGACGCTTCTCATAGAGGTCCAGGCTTTTGAGGCGGAATTGACGCATCCAGTCTGGCTCGCCCTTCATCTCCGAAATTTGCTCGACAACCTTCTTGCTAAGTCCGCGCTCGGACTTAAATGCGTAGTTTTCAGCTACGTGGAACCCAGCGGTATAATCGCCCTTTTCCACCTCGTATGCCTGACTCATCGTGTACTCCATCTTTAGACTAATAACATGTATTAGGAAGATTCTAGCAGCAAGTTTGTGACTCCTGCTAATCCTTACTTAGTTACTCGGATTTGCTAGTATTATATGTCTTTTGGTGCCTCCTGTCAAGGTGGGGAGAGAGGTGTAGTGTGGGGGGGGGGGGGGGGGGGTTGTCTTGATTTTTTTCTGTCCTCGTTTTTTTCAAGTGACTACAGAAAGAATGTTTACGGGGCTTGACGAGTCGCATGTGAGTTGTTATTATTGGCACGGATGAAGGGAACGTATTACATTCCCTCAATCAATAGTGCGCCCATAGCTCAGTGGATAGAGCAATCGACTTCTAATCGATTTGTCGCAGGTTCGATCCCTGCTGGGCGCGTCATACAACAAAAAGAGTGCGTAGGAATGCAATGGCGGAACCGTCATTGCATTCCTACGCACTCTTTTTGTTGTATCCCATTTACTAAAGTGGTTTCCTTCCCCACACGGTGAGGGGGAGCATGAGGCCGCGAAAATCCTCTTGCAGCATCTCGACGAGCATCTGGTTGTAGACTTGCTCAAACTCCTCTGGCGTCCGGGCGGCACCCGTTTTGAGAATGAAGGGTTGGAAGAGTTTGAAGGCTGCTGCTGCGTCGCGGCGAAATCCTTCGTAGGCGTGAGTACCATAAGAGAAGTCGATGACATGTGCATTGTGGCGCACATCGACGTAGCCACCATCGAATAAGAGCCGTCCGAGCATGGGGAGAATGCCGGTGAAGCGTCCACTATGAGAGTAGCTGCCCTGTGCCTTGATCGCTTGAATAATCATGCTATTGATTTTCTCAACGGCTGGACTATTCGTGAAGTACCACCATTCGCTCTCGGTGAGGCGAAGAATTCCGCCAGGGCGAGTGATGCGATAATACTCCTGTACTAGCTTAGGCCAGACGGAGGCAGGCAAGAAATTGAGAAAACGCGCGTTCACCAGATCGAAGGAGGCATCGGGGAAATCGAGCTGTTGAGAGACATTCATCACGCGAAACGAGGCGTTGTGTAACTCTTGCACCTGCGCCTGTGAACGTGCATATTCAATCATACTCTGACTGATATCGACACCAACGACCTCTTTATCTGGGTAGGTGAACGCGACCTCCTGCGCCCACCCACCAGGGCCACAGGCAACATCAAGGATGCTATGCAGGTTGGCAATGGTCTCGGTCGGAATTTCTGCGAGCAGCCCACCCATACCTTCTGTAACAAGACGGTCCTGATCGATCAGGCGAGCCATCTCTGCACCACTTTCGGGATCGCTCAAATACGAACTATCTTTACTTTGCGTCATGATTTTCCTTCTTCTCTGTACTCTACTGGCTACAGTCCTATACTATTCTTGAGAAAGTAGATGATCCTCTATGTGTTGCCAGACACGTTGTTCAGCTTGCGAAACGGTGAGGTGTTCTTGCTCGCGTGTTGCCTTTTGTAGTGTCTCGACCACCCGTTTTCTGAACTGAGCAACATACGGTTGCTGCTCCGAAAACGAAGGCAAAATACTTAATGCAACTTGCTTAGGAGCGTAGAAATCGTCGGCATCAAAAGCCAACGCTACTAACTCCGCATACCGTTCAATAAGTTTGGAGATTGTAGGCAGAAAATAATCTGGTTGTGAGCTTGAAACAAGCAAACTTCCCGCGATGTTACCAGTACGCATAATAGGTGTCGCAACGGCACTTTGTTCCCATTGGCTTTGATAACCGGGAGAAACACTTACTCGTTCTTGAAGATGCTGATTTGTTTCAAGATGTTGTGAGGAAACAGCATGTCCAGCAAGAGATTCCGCGCCAAGCAAAATTCCTTGCTGATCCAGGTTGTCATTCCAGGGAGTTGTCCCTCTTCCCGCCACTTCTCGTAGAGACTGCACCTTGCCACTCTCACTACGTGGAGGCATACAACGTGCAATCGTGATTGCCATGCCCACACGATAGGGATCAAGCTGCTTGAGGCATTGCTGCAAAATGAGATCACAAAGCGACTGGAAAAGAAGATTTTTAGAGGTCTCAGCGCAAGTATGAAGAACACGAGTATAGAATTCAACGGGAATAAACGCAACTTCATTGTTTTCCTTTTGCATCTCTCTTTTCGGGGAAATTCCCTCAAATGAGGAAAAACCCTCAAAGTCTTGCTCAAGCAATGCAATCAAGGAATCGCGATATTTGGCAGGAGCAACTTGCACAAGACTCCGCAAATTTTGAGATCGTGGAGTAGATATTCCGCCTGCCCAACGCGTCAACGTGATGGGAGAAATTTGTAATTCTTGAGCCAATCGCTGTCTCTCTTGTGGATCACGAATAATTTTTCCCAAGACAGTACGCCATGTTTGTAATTCGGACACTTTCCTAGAACCTATTCCTCTAAAAATATGCAGCACAGAGCATTGTTTGTAGCATAGCAGGTAGTCGACGAAAGTTCAACATTTTTGACTTAGTTTTTCGAGAGATATAAAAGCAAGGCAACGACTTGAAAGCTCAACCTGGATATAGGTAATTAGTAAATTTTTATAGAAAAACCTTGTATATATTCCTATCTACTCACTTATAATACATATGCATAACTCATGGAATTATGTAACCATTCGATGTATGTCCCTATTTATAGTAAAGCAAAGGAAAGAAACAGAATGCTTAAAAAGTTCTTGCTCCACTCAAAGGCTGCACAGGTAGCTTTGGTGGGAGTCTTCGCTGTCCTCGTGATGATTGCTGGCCTAAGCAATGCACTAGCGAGTGGAGCGACTACCGGTCTTGCGAATCTTCAGCACACGCCTACAGGCACCGCTAACCTTCATACAGATGTGAAGGGGCATGTGCTTACCGTGACAATCACGTTGACTGGACTAGCACCTAAGAGTGTTCATCCAGCGCATATTCACGCAGGCAAGAGTTGTGCAAGCAATGGTCCCATTCTCTATCCACTCAAAAACGTGGTAGCGAATGCGAAGGGAGAAGCTTCAGTTACTACCGTCGTCCGTCTCTCTAAAAATGGTATTCCTTCAAGTGGCTGGTATATCAACGTTCACAACGGGCCAACCCTCGCAACTCCTCAGCAGATGTATGCAATCGCATGCGGAGTTATTGCAAATAAGTCGCATGCTCATGACGTACTCACCTTCCTTGGTCCCACACCTGATCCCAATCAAAACGCAACGGGCTACACGCGCCTGTACATCAAAGATGGCAAGCTAATTGTACACATTGTAGCATCAGGTCTGGCACCGAACAGCACACACATGGCTCATGTGCATGCAGGTAACTGTTTCTACACCAAGCAGGTGCTATTCAACCTATCGCCACTTGTCGCTAACGCGAAAGGCGTGGCAGACAAAACAGTAACCTTTGACAATGTAAAGAGCATTCCTGCTTCTGGTTGGGATGTCAACGTTCATCTTCTGGAAAACATCTCAACTCAAACTGGTTATGATCCTATTCTATGCGGTGATGTCGTGCGTGGCTAAACAGTTTTAGTACAAAGTAAGAGCGTGGAAGATCATTTCGGTCTTCCACGCTCTTACTTTTCTAACAAGAACTACGCATGTTTTACACGGCGCATGCGATAAACGAAGAAACCGCCAATGAGCAGCACGAATGCAATCTCTGGCAACCAGGGAATGACAGGTTGCGCGGAGTCGCTTACAGCGCGGTAGGTTGGATCGGCACCCGTACCGGGGACCTTGGGTAGACCTGTTACCTGTGCTGAGATGGTTTGCAGATTAGGCGTGCCGTTCAACAAGCCGATTGCGAAGATGCTGGTAACGGTATTCGCACTCAGGTCCGTCGAAACAGGTAGTGAGGTGTTCTGAGCGGAACTCAGATCAAGGTTAAAATTATACTTGCCTGCTGGCTCTGTGAGGTAATCGCTAGCCTGCTGATAAGAGAGAGCGTTGATAAGGGTAGTGCTACCATTTGCAACACTTACACTTCCAGTTCCAGGAGAGAGATGATAGACACGCAACTTCGCGCTTCCACTGGTAACGGTATTGTCATCAATAAAGATTTGCAGTTTGAAGCCATCCGCTTTCGTGCCTAGCGCAGCAACGGTGTAGACAACACCTGGGTCCACGCTAATCGTTTGTGTAATCGTCGCGGCTCCTGGTCCTGTTCCAATCAAGCCGACCTGCACCTTGTGTGGACCTGCTGGCACAGTGGCATAAGGCGTAACAGTGCCGAACTGGAAATTGTTCAACAACATATTTCCATCTACAAATACGGTTGCCGTACCAATATCTGGTGAGGCATGAATAACACGCACATACGAAGGACTAGCAGCGGATGCACGACGTGCGGGTGTACTCATGAAGAAGAGGAAAGCAGACGTTAGTACACATACTGCCGCTCCAAGCATCACGAGCCTTAAACTAAATGTGGACTTCATTGTTGTACTCCTTGTTACAGTGTCGATAATAAATAACCCTAAACTTGATAAAATTTATAGAAGAGTCGCTCTATATTGTATAACGAACGAGTAAACGATTTGGAAGACGAATTTCTCTGCTTCGTCACTATTCTTAGCAATTTCTAAGAATACAATGAAAGTTTATAGAAATTTGTACTACTTTGTCCTATCCACCTTTACAAGCAGTGTGTTTATCATTATAATTACGTATGGCTCTTACAGTTTATTTACACAAAGCACAGTGGACTTAAAATGCAGAACGTACAACAGTCACGACAGCTACACACAACTCAACAACAACCACAAAAACGTAAAAGGGAGCAACCAGTACTTCCTCATGGGGCGATTGTACGAAACGTGAACGGCGACGCCTATACCATTGAGGATTTGTTGGGAGAGGGGGGATCGAGCGCGGTCTATAAAGTGCGAGATAGACACAATAAAGAGGACGTATTTGCGCTCAAAGAGTTGATTGACCCAGACAGGACCGAACGAGAGCGTTTCGCGTTTGAGGCCGAAGTCCTCATGCGTCTCGATCACTATGCGTTGCCAACAGTGTATCGTGTCTTTGAGAATGAAAAATTGAAACGTATCTATATTCTCATGGACTACATTGAAGGAAGTGACCTGGAAGCACTGCGGAAAGAGCAACCTCATGGTCGATTCTCATTGCAATTTGTGCTTGCATCGCTCACTCCGGTTATTGCCGCTTTGGGCTATCTGCATCATTGTGAACCGCCAATTGTGCATCGTGACCTCAAGCCTGCGAACATCGTCATTCCCGTCAAGGGGGGCGACGCGATGCTTGTGGATTTTGGTATCGCCAAAGAATATGTTGACGATGGCACAACCACCGTCATTCGTCATGGCACACCAGGATACGCGGCTCTTGAGCAATATGGCGGTGGTACCAACGTCCGCACCGATGTCTACGGCCTCGGTGCAACAATCTATACGCTCCTCACGGGAATCATTCCTGTTGATGCACTTTCTCGTGTGACAGGTCGGCAAGGCCACGATCCACTCAAGCCCGTGCATGAAGTCGTGCCAGAGATATCGCAAGGGGTAAGCGATGTTATTAGTCGCGCCCTAAGCATCAGCCGTGATGATCGCTTCGAGAGCATCGACGAATTCTGGGAAGAGTTGAATGCACAAACAAATGCAGAGGACGTTATTACTGAACCAGTCGCAATTCCAGCAGAGCGTTTACAGCGCACGAAAAAGGATATCAAGCCTATGACACTAGGCGAGGTACGCAAGCTGGCAAGCAAAAAGAGACGACGTAACACTATACTTGCCGCGCTTAGCGCATTCGTAGCCTTACTTCTGCTTGGCGTTGGTATCACTGAACTGCTTATACATTTAACGACTACTCATGCAAACGTACCTTCTGTTCCAAAATCAATAGTAAGCCCAAACTTCCAGACAACACCAACGGCAACGCCTACAATTAGTCAGGCACCATATCCTACGCTTGCTACATCGTACAAGGGAACGGTTAATGATGCTATGAATAACACGACGACGTTTCCTACACTTACTAATATTCAGCAAAACAAGAGTAAGTTTCACGGATATTATGATGGCAGCGATTTTAGTGGTCCATTTGACGGTACCGTTGATACTAACGGTAAGATTACTTTTCTGTTGAAACTGCCTGAACGCAATATGAATATCTCCTTTGAGGGTAATATCAAGACAGGAGGCGCGATGGCAGGTGCGTTTTATGTACTCGACCCAGCAACTGGACAGCACACTGACGAATACGGACAATGGACGATGGTGAAGGGATAATACTGTATTGCTAGTCCTTGATAACATCTTGTATAGTAAAAGCGACCTTTCCGGTCGCTTTTACTATACAAGATGTTATCAAGGATGTTTTTATTTATGAGTACATTGACCTTGTTGGGAACGGGAACGTGCCAGATAGAGATGGAACGCCGTGCATCGAGCGTTCTGCTCGATCTGGACGGAACACACATTCTTTTCGATTGTGGACACGGCGTCGTCCAACGTCTATTAGAGGCAGGAGTGCATCCAAATATATTGCAGCATGTTATCATTTCGCATTTTCATCCCGATCATGTCTCGGACCTAATTCCCCTTTTTCATGCGGGAGCATGGTCACGTAGAAATCGCCGTACCACCGACCTGCATATTTATGGTCCCAAAGGCACTCACAGCTTGATCGACAACTATATTCATATCTTCGGGCGTAGTGCCTTCGAGCAACCTTCTTACTCGCTTGTCATACACGAAATCGTGAGAGACTCTTTTTCCATCGACGGCTACGAGTTCGCATCGGTCAGCTTGCCGCCTGCCGGTAATCATGGCTTACGTTTCTCGTGGAAGAACAAGGCGTATGCGCTTACCGGTGACTCCTATTTTCATAAGCAAGAGATTGATTTTCTGCGCGACGTGAATCTGGCGGTCATCGACTCCGGTCATCTCGGAGATGACGAAATCATCGCGTTAGCCGCCGCATCACAGGCAAAAACGCTCGTCTGCTCACACCTCTATCGAGACCTCGACGCGAACTTCTTACAAGAACAGGCGGCGCAGAAGGCGTATACAGGAAAAATTGTAATCGGGCACGATTTGATGTCCTTTGACCTGTAGATCATGTACTACAAATTCAGGATGGGCGCATTATCACGCCCCTACGATGCGCCCATCCTGAATTTGTAGTACACGATCTGCAGTTGCAACGAACATGGGATCGTGCGTTGCAACGAGCATGCCAATTTTGGAATTGTGCGTGATATCGCGTAACAACTTCGTGATGTCACGTCCCGTTAGCGAGTCGAGATTGCCCGTTGGCTCGTCGGCAACGATGAAACGCGGCTGATGTACAAGCGCACGCGCCAGAGCCACACGTTGCTGCTCACCACCAGAAAGTTCGAGGCCGCGATGATGTGCGCGTTTACCAAGCCCCACATGTTCCAGAGCCTCGCGTGCCTGTCGTGTACGTTGCTGTGAGGGCATGCGAGCAAGCCGTAGCGGAATCTCTACGTTCTCTTGCGCGGTAAGTGAGGGGAACAGGTGCGCGTTTTGAAACATGATGCCGATGCTTTCGCGGCGCAGGCGGGCGCGTTCGCTCTCATTCATTTTTATCAGATCGTGTTCAAGCACTCGCACAGTTCCCTGCGTAGGGCTATCCAGTCCAACCAGAATGTTGAGGAGTGTTGTCTTACCCGAACCAGAGCGACCGCGTAAAGCGACAAACTCCCCTGGCAACACACGCAGATTGATGCCGCGTAACGCCTGCACAACGCCAGCCGCAGAGCGAAAATCCCGCGTCACTTCTTGCATCTCGGCAATGGTCGAAACCTCTATCTGTGTTGGCGTTTTCATGCACTTCTCCTCTGTCCATTTTGTTCTTTCTGAGTACCATTTGTTTCATCGAGAATAGGCCACAACTCTACATGGTCGTCGGCAATACGAACCTCGGCGCGACCATTAAAGGGCAAATTCTCAACGGCCTCTTTGGGCAATTGCAGACGACCAGCACGATCAATCAAAATTGATTCGCGGTGCGTCTCGCTAGAGAGGCCAATAACAGCACTCGCGGTCAAGACGTTGGGGTTGACTGCTTCCTGTGCGTTCTCGCGCCGTATCGTCTCGGTGCTGGTACGTCCGTCGCGAATAGCGATGGTACGGTCTACCTCGGCAGCAATGGCGGGGTCGTGCGTCACTGTGATAATTGTGAGGCCAAGGTGCTGATTCAGGTCTCGCATGAGATGCAGCACCTCTCCTGCTGTTACCGAGTCTAGCTCACCTGTCGGTTCGTCGGCGAGCAACACCTTTGGCTCGTTAGAGAGTGCAACCGCAATAGCGGCGCGTTGCTGCTCGCCGCCTGAGAGCTGAAAGGGACGTTTCTTGCCCATAGTGCCCAGTCCCACAAGGTCGAGCAGTTCCTGCGCGCGTCGGTTCCGTTTGCCTGTACCAACGCCGCTAAGCATTTGTGGCAACTCGACATTCGCGGCGATGCTTAATTCTGGCAACAGGTTGCGTCCGCTCTGTTGCCAGACCTGCCCAACCACAAAGCGGCGATAGTTGATACGTTGTGCCTGTCCCAGACGCGTCAAATCATTGCTATCAACGACACAACTACCCGCGCTGGGCACGTCGAGGCCACTCAAGATGTTGAGCAGCGTACTTTTACCGGAACCAGAGGCACCGACAATCGAGATCATTTCTCCTGCCATCACCTCAAGGTCTAGCCCCTGTAGTGCCACCACTTCGAGATCGGCAACTTTATAAATTTTGACGAGATTATCACAGACAACAAGTGGCCCTGTCATAAAAGCTCCTTTATTATTTTAATCCTCATTTAGACGCAGAGTCTGGCTCATGGATGGTTGTGCAACGGTGCGAACCATCATGCCCAGGGCGAGAATAAATACAGCAATCACGGCACCTAGCGTAAAGACAAGCGAGATAGGCACTATGATTTGCACTGGTAGCGATATCTGCGTGCTTAATCCGTAGTAAATCAGCGTCGGCACAACCGTTGTCGCCAGTAGCACACCAAAGGCGATTCCTAGCAGTATACCAATACTATAGATGAGTCCTTGCTCCCATGTAAGTACGTTGGCAACCTGGCGCGGCGATGTACCCAGTGCTCGTAGTACTGCAAAGTTGAGAAGGCGCGTTCGGGCACTCGACCACGAGGCTAATAAATCGCCGAGTATGGCTAAAAACAATGTTGCCACCGTTCCAATGCCGAGAACGCCTTCAAGCGTCAGCGTGAGCGGGTCGATGTGCAGACTTTCAATGGTTGCCCGCCTGTCTGTCAGTGCTTCAACATTCAGAGCAAGCGTGTTAAAAGCGAGCCGCACATGATTGAGCGAACTGGCATCATCACGCGTGCGTAACAATATCCAGTTCACAGGCACAGTATCGTGCCCTTTGCTCGATGCCTGTACCTGTTGTGTGTATAATGCGTTATAGGTCTGATAATCGAATAACACTCCTCCATGCGGCGCATAAAATGCAGAGGTATTTGCTGCTACATCATTGCTAATGGTAGGAATATGTGCGACAGTACCAACAACGACACAATGCATGTCGGGTGCAAGCGAGAGATTGTCAATAGTTACGATAAATGTCGAACCCACATGTAGAGAGAGCTTGTTACGTGTCGTCTCATCTACAATCACAGGCACCACGCCATTCTGTATACCATATGCTCGTTTCGTAATCAATAACGATGTCAGAGTTGGCAGAGATTGCGATGATGCCTGTGCAGGCCAGAGTGCCGTCTGTTGATATGTCTCGGAGTTGACACCCCGCAGGTCGAGATCGAGTGCGACATCGTTATTGCTGAGCGTACCACTTCCTGCAAAGCCTGCACTTGCACTGGTGACGCCTTGCACCGCGCGATATTGTGCCTCCGCTTGTTGCGGAGTGACGTTATACGTGCGTGATGGCAATACGCCGCCGAAATCTGCTCCGGCTTGATAGGCAGCAAGGTCGTCGATGCGCTGCTCCTGTGTGGCAAAAAAGACTAGACTGAACAGGGCAAATGTGATCGTCAACGCCAGCAGCGTCGTCATGCGTAGCGATTGACGTGGTGCGCGTGACATCTGTGCCAGAGCTAGCATTGAGGACGCACTACGCCCTCGATTCGTAAACGCCGCTCCCAGCCGCAACAAGAGCGGAAAGAAGCGTAGGAACAGAAACAATAGCACGACAATCAGGAAGTACGGCGATATCAGCGAAAACAGGGCGGAAGATATGGCCTTAATCTGGGCGTTTAGGAGTGACCCAATCGTTGTCAGGTAGAGAGTGATACCATAGCCAAGTAGCGCAATAGCCGCCGCAACAATATCCAGGTGCAGTCGTTGCCAGAGGGGACGCCGCGTCGAGCGAGCGGATTCGCGCCGTGCCGCCAACACATCCATACGCACCACTCGCAGCAATGAGAAGCTCATGGTTATGAGAACAACCAGTACAACTCCAAATGCATAGCCCACTACACTTTGTAAGGCTTGCAACGGTTGCGAGGTAAGCACATTTAATGAGTCTTGCACTTGCGCTGGCAAAATGCGTTGTGCGACAAACACTACTGCAAGTAGCGTCAAAGGTAGACCAATTGTAATCGCCAGCAGACCGAGGCCGACGCTCTGCGTCATAAGCGCACCAAAAATCTGTCTACGACTGGCTCCACGACTTCGTAGTACTGTAATCGCATCGGCTTGACGGTCTACTAGCAAATCGGTCATCAAACTCACGAAGAATAGAATGAGAACCAGAACTTGAGCAGCTATTATGGTAGAGGGAATGCGTGACACTACCGCTCGTCCACGAAATTGCTCAAGACTACCAGGAGAGTTTACGTCAGGAAACAAAGAGCTATAGGGATTTACATTTGTCAAATAGGGATAAGACGACGCAGTATCAGACGAATAACCACCATAGTTTTCTAATTGTGAAAAGCGTGTATCAATTGTCGTTTTGACGGTATTGATACGAGCAATGAGATCGTCAAGCTGCGTAATCGAGACGCGCGAAGGGTCCAGAGAGTAGTACCATGTGAGTCCAATCCCACCATCTGTAATAAGCGCACGAACATGTTGTTGGATACTCACTGTATCAAAGAGATGCAAGAGCGCGGTATCGGATGCAAGAAAATAGAAAACACGTATACTAGACCCTGCAACACCGCCGCCTTCTTTCGTGGAATTGAAATCTACGCCATGCCAGTAGGCAAGACTTGGCTCATCGACATTGACAAGCCCTACGACATGTGCGTTGACCTGTGCTACTTTGCCGTATTTGCCATAATCTGACTGTGAAAAGTCCGGCACACTGAGGAAATAGTTCAGGCGCAGCTTGAGAGTAGAGCCAACATGCACGCCAAAAGTTTGCGCCGTACTGAGAGTAAGCACAATCTCCATGCCGTTTGTCTCACTTGTCGGGCACGGGAGACGCCCCTGCACCACACGAAGATGAGGAGCCGCCTGCCCCATCGGAGCCGCATATGTGACAATGCCATAGGTAGTTACTGGCGGTTGTGGCGAGATAACCGTGAAGTTATTTGCTTGCATCACAAATTGTGTAGGCCGCTTGAGTACGCTTCCAAGATTGGACTGTATAAGCGGCTCAAACTGGCTATGCACATCAGAAACAAGCTGAGTTGACGCACCCAATGTTGAAGTGTCGAGCCGAATTTCAGCATTAGCAGGTTCTGCATCCAACACATTGCGTAGCCCTGCCGTACTTGTCACGGTAATAAAGAGTGGTACGGCACAAGTGATGACCACCGCCGTAATCATGCCCAGCGTCGTCACACACAGTAGAAACCATGTGCGACGTAACCGCCATGACGCAAGCGTCACTACTGATGCAAAAGAGTTAGAAATCGGCATATATACGTTTCCTTTGTAGAGACCGCGAACAGGGAGACCGCAAGGGTCTCCCCTACACGTCACAACATCCCTTATATGTAGGGGAGACCCTCGCGGTCTCCCT
>CAXUGH010000085.1:0-17799 GCA_964250365.1 uncultured Ktedonobacteraceae bacterium | reverse complement strand
GTATACCGCCGAACGACTCGCGCCGAATCTTGACCTCTGCGATGAGGCGATACTGCTGGGTATGGGGCATCGTGTTCTCTCCTTGTCAGGAATAAAGCGACGACGTTTTCCGTATATGCAAGCATACCCAGTATCAGGATGATAAGTCAAGGCTAAAATCGCGTACTTGTTCCCTTAGAAACCAGCAGCGCACGAAGCCTATTGAGTTTTGTGTCAAATCCAGTATCAGAGATAATGGATTCGGGGGCATCATCAGCATCATCTAGCAGATATGCCTTGACGACTGCACTCAAAGTCACCTTCGTCCCAATAGAAAACATGAGGTGAAGTTTTTCCATACTATAGCGATGAGGTGTGTTTTCGATCAGCATTTTATCATTCTCAGCAGAGGTTTCTGCTGTGGTGAGAAAGCGATAGGGATATATCTCATCTTTCGCACCAAAGTATGGGTGAGTAGGTGAGGCTTGTATGTTACTTCTGAATATTGCCATCCCGTGTCGTAAAGGAAAGAAGTAGGTGTATGCGTGAGTGCTAAAGCGATAAATTCCATCCTTCCCTTGTTTCATATATACATTTTGATTCCGATATTCGCGGCTTATGCTAGACCCAGGAGGAACTACGCTTTTGATACACAAAGGCGCATTGATCAAATCTTGTGAAGTGATGCCGTGTTTCTGGTAGCCTCTTGCGAGCAACCTATGTTCGCGATCTTCTAACCATGCATCGTATTCTTCATCCGTTGGGTTTTGTTTGTGCGTTAAGTATATGATGAGAAAACAAATCAAGGCAACTAGTAGAAGAAATGTACCTGCTATAAAGAAACGAAATAATATAATAATAATGGCTACAATGACACTTGTACACATTATGACCATGAATATACGGGGAGCAGATGCAGCACTAGCAAAGTAACGAGCGGCTTTTTTGTCTGTTATCACGCTTCTTTGCTGCGAAGTCGATCTTATATGTGAAACGCGTTGATAAGTCATTGTATCTCTCCCAACGGATACATTCCGATTACTGTTCAAGAAAACATGCGCTACGCTACGTCTTTTTATCCGCGAAAGTTATACATACAAAACCATAGATTTTCTCTCCATTAAGAAAGACGCACTTGAACGTGAAATATAAAAACTCTTCTCTCTTATTCTTTTTCGCAATAGAAAAAGGTCTCATTCCATCAGTCGAACAGCAAAGGTCTCTCTGCTGTTCGACTGATGGAATGAGACCCCAAAAACTACTCTTGTACTTTGCAAAATCTGATGGTATGCTATCAGCACGTTGTTTTGTTTAGCACTAGAGCGAGGTACATCAATGTTGAACAGCATTCCAACGAACAACCCCACAAACACTACCGAAGAAGAAACTTCGCTTGTCGAAGAGACAACCGAGGATATCGAGCTTGAGGAACTGGACGAAGAACTGATCATCGAGGACTTCACCATTGATGGCATCTGTGGTGTCTACTAGCGGTTCTCCCCGTACCCGTTTTCAGGATCGCACGGTCTTTATCACGGGTGCGGCACATGGTATGGGACGTTCGCATGCGCTTGCATTCGCTCGTGAGGGTGCGCGTCTTGTTCTCTGCGATGCCTGTCGCCAGTACGAGACGATTCCCTATCCGCTTGCCAAACCTGAAGAACTTGCTTCGCTTACTTCTGAAATCAAGGCAATGGATCGTCCAGTTATCGCGGAGCAGGTGAATGTGACCGATCTCGCGGCAATGCAAGCACTTGCAGAGCGAGCGCGAACCGAGCTAGGTCCAATCGACATCGTGGTTGCGAACGCTGGCGTCTACTCCTTCGCGCCGAGTTGGGAGATGAGCGAGGAACAGTGGGACGAGACCGTGAACGTGTGTCTCAAAGGCGTGTGGATAACCTGTAAGGTGTGCATTCCGCAGATGATTGAGCGACGAAGCGGCAAGATTGTCTGTATTTCGTCTACCGCTGGTCAAAAGGGCATGGCAAATCTCGCGCATTATGTCGCGGCGAAGCATGGTGTACTTGGCCTTGTCAAAACGTTGGCGATTGAACTGGCACCCTACGACATCAACGTCAACGCCATCTGCCCCACTAGCATCGATACCGCGATGTGCAACAATCAAGCGTTATACGACGTGTTCGCTGGTGGCATTGTTCAGAACGCGACGCATGAATATATGTTACAATTGATGAACTCACTCAATCTCTTTCCTGATCGTAACCTACTTCCCCCGCAAGCGATCAGTGATGTGGTACTCTGGTTAGCATCAGAGGAGGCACGCAACTTGACAGGTTGTGCCTTGCCCGTCGATGCTGGTTATTGGACGAGATAACAGAAAAATAGAGGCCCTATGGCGACGTTCCCGTTCAGTGCTATGGTTGGACAACAGAAGATGCGGCTTGCGCTGCTCCTCAACACTATCGACCCCTCGATTGGCGGCGTCCTCATCTGTGGGCGCAGAGGAACAGGCAAGTCTACCGCCGTGCGTGCCATGACTCATCTTCTACCAGCCATTAGTGGTGTCGCCGATTGCCCCTATTTTTGTGATCCCAAAACGCCGCGCTGGATGTGTATGACCTGTCAAAGCCGTCTCGCACATAACGAAATTCTGCCTCTCGCACAACATCCTGTACCGCTGGTAACGTTACCCTTGAATGCCAGTGAGGATCGCGTCGCAGGTAGCTTTGATATCGCAACCGCGCTCGAAAGCGGCACGCGGCATTTCGCCCCTGGTCTGCTCGCCCTTGCCAATCGTGGCATTCTCTACATCGACGAAATCAACCTGCTCAACGACAACATCGTAGACCTGTTGTTGGATGCAGCCGCATTAGGTGTCAATCGTGTTGAGCGCGATGTCATCTCGACAACACATCCTGCACGTTTCGTTATTATTGGCACGATGAATCCAGAAGAGGGCATGTTGCGCCCACAACTGCTTGATAGAATCGGTCTCTATGTCGAGGCCGAAGACATGCGCGACCCAGCCATACGTACAACTGTCGTCGAGCGTCGCCTTGCTTATGATGCGGCTCCTGACGACTTTCTCAAAAAATGGGTCGAGGCCGAGAGCATCCTGCATAACCGCATTATCCGCGCTCAACATCTCTTGCCCTCGGTGCATGTCTCGCAATACTTTCGTCAAGTAATTGCGTTTCTCGTTGATAAGCGTGTCCATGCTGAGGGACATCGTGGCGATATCGTTGTGCTGCGTACCGCTCGTGCTATCGCCGCATGGAACAATCATGTCGATGTAGAGCTTGCCGATATCGAGCAGGCAGCCGACCTCGCGCTACCACACAGAATGCGAAACGATATGTCCATCAAACAACAACTGGCGCGAACGCTGGAACAAGTTCCCGTCTCTGAGCAGGACAACGACACGCCGGAAGAGATTGCCACTGTCGATGACGATGTTGAGATCGAGGAGCGCACCGACGAGCAAGAAGGTCCCTCCGGCTTGACGCGTCATATTAAGGGCAACTCGGACGTAGCACAGATTCAGCGTCTCATCAACGTGGTGCGTGACCGTGTGACACGGCATGATGCTGGACGCCGCTTTCTCTCACTTACCTCACGGCATAGCGGTCGCTTTACACGTAGCCGCCAAGCACATCCCGTTACTGATGTCGCCTTTGGTGCCACAATTCGCGCCGCCGCTCCCTATCAGCAAGTGCGTGGACGGAATAGCGGTGGCAAACTTGAATTGCGCGTCTCAGACCTGCGCCAGAAGGTGCGTGAGCGTAAGACCCGTGCCCTCGTCATTCTCGTAATTGATGGTAGCGACTCAGTGATGGCGCGACAACTGATGCCTAAAACCAAGCGTATTCTCCTCGCGTTACTACAAAACGCGTATGAGAAGCGAGATCGTGTCTCGATGCTCGTCTTCCGTTTCGCACAGGGGCGCGTCGTCTTGCCACCCACGCGCAACTTCACCAACGCACGTCGTTGTGTCGAAGAACTCTACATTGGTGGCTGTACACCACTTGCGACTGGCCTGTTAGAGGGATTGCGCCTCGCCGACACCGAGCGGTACCGCAATCCGACCGTCAAACCAATTTTGGTCATCCTGACTGATGGTATTGCGAACATTGATCTCTCTGGCAATATGCGTAGTGTCACACCGCAACGCGACGCCCTGCATGTCGCAGGTGAGATTGCTGCACGTCGCATACCTACCGTCATGATTGATACAAACCCATTGCCCACCGTGACGAACGAGAAAGGTGAGCGTGTACCCAGTCCGTGCCCTGAATTGGCGCGTGTGCTGGCTGCCGATTACTACCAGTATCGTCCTGCTCACGACCTCCAACTACTACGAAAGGGGTACGCGTAGCCAGTTTTCTTTGTTTTGTGAAACGCTAGCCTGTTTAGTTCTGAGGGCCAACCGCTCTCAAAGAAAGGGTCCGTTTTCAATGAAGACACGAACCGCAGTAATCTACGAACCAGGTCAACCCATTCAAGTCGAAGAGATCGAGCTTGATCCACCCAAGACACACGAAGTACAGATCAAGATGGTCGCCGCCGGTATCTGCCACTCCGACTATCACATTATCTCTGGCGAACTACCCAGCTACCTGCCAATGGCACTCGGTCACGAGGGAGCGGGCATTGTTGAGGCCGTTGGACCAGAGGTGACGAACTGCAAAGTGGGCGATCATGTCGTCCTCACCTTCATACCCTCCTGTGGCGTGTGCTACTACTGCACAAGCGGTCACGCTAACCTGTGCAACATGGGCGCGGCTATTTTGATGGGTCCGTTGCTTGATGGCACGTTCCGTATGCATGGCGAGAGAGGTGATATCGGGCAAATGTGCGTCGTGAGTACCTTCAGCGAGCGTACTGTCGTGCCTGATGCCTCGGTTGTCAAAGTCGAGGACTACTATCCGCTCAACAAAGCTGTAATCGTCGGCTGTGGCGTTCCAACGGGTGTTGGCTCTGTCATTCACCGCGCGAAGGTCGAGGCGGGAAGCACCGTTATGGTCATTGGCTGTGGCGGCATTGGTATGAACGTTGTGCAAGGTGCCGCCCTTGCTGGTGCGCGTATGGTTATCGCCGTCGATACCAACGACTACAAGCTCGAACGCTCTAAGGAGTTCGGCGCAACACATACTATCAACCCCCAAAATCAAGACCTCGTACAGACCGTGAGAGACCTGACCTACGGCGAAGGTGTACGCTACTCCTTTGAGGCCATTGCCACGCCAGCGACCATCGGGCAGGCATACGCGTGTACGGCTAAGAACGGAACCCTTGTCGTGGTCGGCCTCACTCCTGCTACCGCCGAGTCGATTCCGATACCACCGCTCGACCTCGTGCTGTATCAGAAAACCATCATGGGCACGCTCTACGGCGACTCTCAACCCCGTAACGACATCCCCGGACTGCTTGCGCTCTACCATGCTGGCAAGCTCAAACTGGACGAGATGATTACCAAGGTGTACACGCTCGATCAGGTCAACGAAGCCTACGCAGACTTGGTTGCAGGCAAAAACATTCGCGGCGTCATCGAGTTCGCACAGTAGCTCTTATTGTCCAATTTTCGTTCTGGAAAGCGATGCATCGCTTTCCAGAACGAAAATTGGACAAAGAATATTTTTTATAGCAAATACACGGAAACGAACATGTTTACATATCCATTCAGCGCGATTGTCGGACAAGAGCAGATGAAGCTGGCACTAATTCTCAATGCCATTCAACCCTCGATTGGTGGCGTGCTTATTCGTGGCGAAAAAGGCACCGCCAAATCAACCGCTGTCCGTGCCCTTGCCGCCGTGTTGCCAGAACTCTCCGTTGTCAGCGATTGCCCCTTTTCCTGTCCTCCTGATGCGCCAGCGTTGATGTGTGCCTCGTGTCGTAGCCGTCTTGAGCAGGGCGAAACCCTGCCCGTTCTGCAGCGTCGTATGCGCGTGGTTGACCTGCCCATCAACGCATCAGAAGACCGTGTTGTTGGCACGCTCGATCTTGAGCATGCTTTACGCGAGGGGCAGCGTCGCTTCGAGCCAGGAGTGTTAGCTGAGGCGAATCGCGGCATTCTCTACGTCGATGAAGTCAACTTGCTCGATGATTATGTGGTCGATGTGCTGCTCGACTCCGCCGCGATGGGCACCAACATTGTTGAGCGCGAAGGTATCTCGTTTTCGCATCCCGCGCGTTTCCTGCTCGTCGGCACGATGAACCCTGAAGAGGGAGAGTTGCGCCCACAGCTTACCGACCGTTTCGGCCTCTGTGTCGATATCGCTTCTCTTCACGACGTGCGTAAACGTGTCTCGATTGTCGAATTACGCGAACGCTTCGAGTCCACACCAGAAGCTTTTTTAGCAGAATATGCTCCCTCCGAACAAACTCTACGTAACCGCATCGCACAGGCATCGCTGGCACAACCCTATGTTAAAGTCCCACCTGATGTCGCCGAACTTATCGCCATTATTAACATAGAACTGGACATCGACGGGCATCGTGGCGACATCGTGATGCGCCGCGCCGCTCAAACCTATGCTGCTTATATGGGTGCCGATACTGTCACACCCGAACACGTCTATACTATCGCTCCTATGGCTCTCAGTCATCGTTTGAAACAATTGCCATTGCAACAGACTACATACACAATTGACGAAGCATTAAAGTCGGTCAAAAAGAAACTGACGGCATAAGAGAAGGGAATAGCTATTAATATTACGCAGGAAGTGGCACATGCAAAGAAGGTCTACGGCAATCATGAGGCCGTTACCACTCCTCTTCTCAACACCTATTTCTACACCGCTTTTTTATCTCTATCATTTCCTGATTTTAACGACCTTTTTTTGTTCAGCTCATACAACGGATTGAGCCAGCTAAGAAAGCTAATGCGATCTACGCCTATCAATTGCCAAGCTCGTATCACGCCGACTCCGTACACACCCATAACTAACGTCGCTATCACAAAAACATAACCGCTATTATTAGGTGATAGTAGGATCAATACAGCGTAGTATACTTCAAATCCATAAATAACAAGGCTTGTCAAAACGAGTACTACTCTACGAATAGCTGCTTGCCAGTCCACATGTTCGCGAAATACGGTTAATCCCAGTAGTAAGCTATTGAGAAAGCCGAGACTTCCCATAACAAGCGTCAAGTAGGCTATGTTAGAGTGAGGAAGTAATGCACTCAGCGAAATAAAGAAGGCATTGAGCAATGCTGTAAACGAACTGGATGCGACAGCACGACGCTCAGCAGGTGCCCCACCCATAACGGTGCTTTCCGGTGCAACAGTAATGGCGACAAAAAGTAGCCCAACCAGTGCCGCACCTGCACTCGTGCTGGCAACGAAAAAGTTGGCGAAATCAGGTGGAACCATAAGTTTGATAATCCTTTTATACAAAAATAGGCTTCTTAATAGTATATACTATCTCTTAGAGCGTCTCGACACCTATATGTGAGACAAGAACATTCGCAAAGGGCACACCATTCAAGTAAATATAACGCTGGACTAAAGGAGTATCATTCATGCCAGAGGCGACACCACAGTTCAAACAGCAACTCAAAGATGCATTTAACGCTATTCAAGAAGGGCAGGTGTTCACATTTCGCCGTACCTTTACCTCTGGTGATGTTGCCCTCTTCTGTGGTGTCACTGGCGACTACAACCCCTATCACATTGACCAGACCTTTCTCGAAGAAAGCTGGTTCAAGCGTCCCATTATTCCTGGCCTGCTCACAGCCAGTATGATAACCCACATCGGCGGTATGATTGGCTTTCTTGCTTCGGAGATGGATTTCAAATTTGTCTTGCCTGTTTACGTCGGTGACACCATCACTTGTACCGTAACCTTTGATGAGCGCGACGAGGGAAAACGCAAGCTGCGCGCGCATGCGACCTATGTGAACCAGCAGGGCGAAGAGGTATTGCAGTGTCGTTTCGCTGGCTTTCCCGCCGACGTGCGTCTTGCCCATTAAGCAAACAAAGGAGCTAATAGCACCATGAGTATACCGGATTGGTTGCACTTTTTCGAGCGTCCCTATCCGAGTGCCAACATGGTGCTTATTCGCACGTCGCGCCCTGTCTTGATTGATAGCGGCTTCGGC
This sequence comes from uncultured Ktedonobacteraceae bacterium, assembly GCA_964250365.1. GTDB lineage: Bacteria > Chloroflexota > Ktedonobacteria > Ktedonobacterales > Ktedonobacteraceae > JBBQVS01. The sequence goes on along the minus strand of CAXUGH010000085.1, from coordinate 9,753 downwards.
AGCGATATCGTCCTCACGGAAAAACTGTTGCACGAAGCAGGTGTACCGCCGCAAGCGTTGACATTCATAGCGAACACGCACTATCATGGCGATCACGTCGGCGGCAATCATATCTTGCAACAACGCTATTCTCTACCCATCGCGGCTCATCGCTGGGAGGCGGCGATGATCAATCAGCGAGACCGCGAGGCATGTTGCGCCGAATGGCTCAACCAGCCCATCGAGTCGTATTCTGTCGATATCGCGCTATCAGACGGCGACGAAATCGACGCCGGAGACGTGAGGCTACAAGTAATTCACACGCCAGGACACACGTTAGGACACGTTACCTTCTATGAGCCACAGAATCAGGTTTTGATTTGTGGTGATACCTTTCATCGGAACGACGTGGCGTGGCTCAACATCTTCCGCGAAGGCGCAGGAGTAATACAACGTATGCAGGACACGCTAGATCTTCTCGCACGTCTACCCATCCGCTACGCCTGCTCCGGTCATGGCTCCATGATGGACAACCCAATGGCTTCGCTCGATGCCGCACGTCGTCGCTACGAAAAATGGTTTGCCGACCCCGAAAAGCTCGCATGGCATGCCTGCAAACGCATCTTCACCTACGCCCTCATGCTCACCAACGGCATGACCTCCGAGGAAATCACCACCTACCTCTTACAAAGCCCCTGGTTCCACGACTACACGCGCTACACCTTCAAATGTGAACCCAGCGACTTCATCTCACCGCTCATCAACGAAACCCTCCGCGCCCACGCTACCATGTGGCAAGACGGAAAATTGATTCCGCTCACACCCTATACACATCCTATAAATGGATGGTCGAATGGACCGACGAGACCTATGGATTGGCCTCGGATTTAACGGAATTGGCTACAAAGGCGTTCAGTGCCGAGACCGCTAATGAGCAATCGTTCCTTGTGGTTGCTAAGTATTTGCTGTGTCCACGTTGTGAAACCACCATCGATCAGTTCAAGCTCAGTTCCTGCGTTGTTTGTGGCGTAGATGTGGAAGCAGACACCGGCATAGTATCCTCGTCCACTCTCTCGCAGAGGGTCAAACTCGCAGAGGACGTTAGGGTAATTGCTCATCAAGGGCTGTAAAACTTGCTCGATGAGAGCCTGCTCTCGCCGACCTTGTTCAAGATCAGTAAGTGTGACTCGCAATTTCTGGATCGGGTAGCCATGTTGAGGGACTTCATGAAGCAACCGCAAGTAGAAGAAAATCTGCTCAATTAAGCTCGTTATCTCGAATTGAAAGGAACCTTCATCACGCCCCGCCACGCACAGCCCAAGAAGACGAAAATGGGGTTGTATCCCTGGACCAGCTTTGTAAGATTGTCCGCGTAACACACGATGTGACGCACAGATTCGTACACGCTCTCGGCTCTGCGGTTTGCTACGAAGGAATTGATGCCGACGTGAAGCGCATTCGAGCGCAAGAACATTAGTTACATCTGCCACAACCTCCGTGTTGCGGACCGTTGTTACTACTTTGTTCTGATCTACTGTCGCAACTGCGGTATTAGTGCCAAGTGGACAAACAGGCGACAGTTCGATTGTAGTATATTGATCAGGAAGCAGAGACCATGCAAGGATATCAAATTTTGCTAGCACACTTGGAGCAATTTCAGATGGTCGCACGAAGCGATCATGCTCGTACCGCTCAAGCAGTTGCCTTGGTTGTACTTCGATTGCGCGACGACGATACACCTCTAATAGGAGTGATTGTAAATCTGTTGGACTAAGACGCTCGACAAGCACATCAATGAGTTCGGGGATACCAACTTCTTGCTGAATCCGTTCGATAATAGGATTGTTCATTATTGTTATCCTTGTTCAACCTTCCGCGAATATTCGGCTGGCGCGAAAAAGACGAGTACAGTCAAATCTTCGATAATCGTGTGAAAGCGATGCTCTACATTTGCAGCGACAAAGACAATTGAGCCAGCCTTGACCAACATATGCTCTTCCCCTACCTGTATCTGTGCCTGTCCTTGTACAATATAGTACACCTCGTCTTCTGTATGCGGCTCTTGTGGGTCTAATGCTCCTACCGCTAACTGGTATAGCCCAACGCTCATTGTTGGCACACGCAAAAATTCGTGGTACAGTTGACCTGCCTGCTCTCTCGCGGAGATAATATCAGAAAGTGTAAATAGAGTATCTGCCATATGTCTCCTTCTCGCCCTATTGCTCATCTTAGAGAGGATGCAAAGAAATGCAAATTGAAAGCCTCGACCATCTCGTATTAACGGTTCAAGATATTAGTATAACATGTACCTTCTATGCTCAAGCATTAGGTATGCAAATTGTGACGTTTGGAGACAACCGGAAAGCGTTGCAATTTGGTAAGCAGAAGATCAACCTGCATCAAGTAGGCAAGGAATTTGAACCTAAAGCACTGCGCCCAACTGCTGGCTCTGCCGATTTGTGTTTCATCACACAAACGCCACTAAAACAGGTAATTGAGCAATTGCACGCGAGCAACGTGAATATCATCGAAGGACCAGTACAAAGAACAGGTGCTGTTGGTATCCTGAACTCTGTTTACATTCGTGACCCTGATGGCAATTTGATTGAGATAGCAAACTATATTGGCTAAAACATGCTTTCCTTGAGCAAAACCACCGCCGTCAATGGCAACGCCCACATCGTCACCTGCGAATCAAGCTGCGAGATCGACTGTCCTCCCCACAGTAGCAAGAAGCCGCGATGCTGCCAGAGATTACTTTGTACTTGGTCTATCTGAGCCATAGTCCACCTCTTATCGTGTATCTTCTGGTTGTGTCGGTGGCAAGTCAGAGCGGTAGATTGTGCCTAGAAAGCTATACATTTGCTCTCCAGGCTCATTGAGTACCTCAAATTCTTGAGCAAGCTGGTTAACGCGATTCATGAACTCCTGTGCGCGGTTTGCGGAAATACGCGCGCTACTATCGGTATAACTCAGAAAACTGGAATCATGAATTGCTATAGAAACTTCTTTGAGTTTCTGCTGTAGAAACTCTATCCTAGGTTCTCTATCCGTGTCTAAAGAACTCGAAATACCAATATACGTTCGTGCTACACGACCATAATAGCGTTCGGTTATTGCTCGCACTTGACGAGTACGTACAATCTTCGTTAATCCAGCATGAGTAAGTACGTTCAAGTGATGTGCTATTGTGCTATTCGGAGAGCTTAATGCCTCAGCTAGCTGATGTGTTGTTGCTGAATGTTCCGCAAGCAAATTGAGAATCCTCTGACGAATTGAATCCCCTAACGCTTTGAATTGGTCAGATGAAGTGAGTTCGAGTACTTCCGAAAGTTCGTAATCGGGTTGCATAGCTACACTCTCCATAATTTGGTTAAGTACGTGTCATTCTCATCGTATCATATCATCTGCATCTTTTGAATAATCCAAATTTATGGTATAATCCAGAATAAAGGTATAAATTTAAGTAAGCATGGAGAAGCATTATGAAATTTGCATCTTTCGCTAAAACGTCGCGTTTCTGGTTTAGCCGTAACTTTATGCTCCTTTGGTTTGGTCAAGCAATCTCGACCCTAGGAGATTTTGTCTTTGATACAACGTTAGTGCTTTGGGTTGCAGCTATTCTTACACATGGACAGGTTTGGTCGCCATTAGCAGTGAGTGGTGTACTTTTTGCCGCTGCTATTCCCTCATTTCTCTTTGGACCAATTGTCGGTGTCTTTATTGATCGCTGGAACAAGCGCAGCATACTTTTATGGATGGATGTGCTACGAACAATGCTTATTATCGTACTTGTACTCGTTGTTAGCCCTGCTTTTTCCCTACATAGCCAATTCTCTGTCATAGGACAACTGACAACAACATACATTATTGTCTTTCTTACAAGTCTTTGTACCCAGTTTTTTACTCCTGCTCGTTTCGCTCTGAGCGTTGATATTGTCGAAGAGCCATATCGGGCGCAAGCTAGTGCTATCGCTCAAGCAACAGCTAATGTTGCTTTTATACTTGGTCCGCCTCTTGCTGCTCCATTACTCTTTACTTTCGGTGTGCAATGGGCATTGCTTATCAATGCACTTTCTTTTGTGGTTTCCTTTGTTGCCTTGCTCTTTGTTCGTCTTCCACTACAGAAAATTGAAGCCAAGACAGAAGATACTCAAAACAATTTTATAAGCGAGTTCAATGCTGGATTACAGTTGCTCATGAAACAACCTGTACTACGGACGGTTGTACTTACCATGTTTATTCTGCTTTTTGGTGGTGGAGTAGGCAGCTCACTAAGTTTTTTCTTCGTAACGCAAAATCTCCATGCAAATTCGTACCAATATGGCTTGCTTAGTAGTGCAACTGGTGCAGGATTACTTGTTAGTGCGCTCTTTGCGTTTTGGGGAGTACAAAGAATTGGTATTGCAAGGGCGTTTTGGTTAGGAGTAGTGGTTATTAGTGTAATGGAAGTTGTGTATGCTCGCCTGACAAATTTCTCCGTCGCCCTTGTCTTTTTGTTTCTACAGGGCATTCCAAACGCCGCCATCAACGTAGCGGTTGGTCCACTCATCATGCGTGCAACACCACGCGAATTTCTAGGACGCGTCTTTGCTTTGTTCATGCCAATAACAAATCTGGCAACCCTACTTTCTACATTGCTCGCAGGATATCTTGCTAGTACGCTACTACACACATTGCACGCTACAATCTTAGGCATGACCTTTGGAACTATTGATACCATGATTATGTGTGCTGCTCTGCTAACGCTTATCGGCGGTCTCTATGCCATGTACGAGTTGCGTAAAGAAACATAACTACTCGCATCTATCACGTATAAATAATCCCCTCTGTGTAGCTATACCGCGCCGTATCCCAATCCAACACATCCGCCAACTCCGCCTTGAACGCCGCCAACTCCTGCTCGCGTACCGCCTCATCCGGCATATCGGTATCTTTCCACACAATGCTAATCTCGATAGACGTTGGGTCGGCAACGTCTCGCAAAATGTATCGTTGTACCGAGCCAGTAAATAAAAATTGCTTTGTTTTAGATATATTCTGTAACTTTTGTACGAGCGCATCTTGTTGATTAGGGCGAACCTTTACCTGAATATCTGTTCTCAATAACTTGCTACGTGAGTTATAAATACGCCAGGGCAAAGGCCGTTTGCGGGTACGTCCAGGTGGATTGAGGCGAAAACGTTCTACAACCTCTTTAGATATAAGGAGACTGTGTCCTCTGCGTATTGTAGGAATACGCTCTTGACGGATGTAATCATACATTCTGGCATAGGAAATGCCGAGCAATGCTGCTGCGTCATGAGTAGAAATAAAATTAGCGAAAATTGTTTGATTGTCTCTTTCCATAATAGACAGGGTATATATATTGGTGTTTGATGGTAAATTCCTAATATATATTGGTGTTTGATGAAAAATACCAATATATGTGCTATACTTCATATCGGCACTCCTACAAAAGAACATTAGTGAAAAGTGATGAGCAAAAGGGGAAAGAACAATGAGTACCTATCAACAGCCCTTACCAGAAGAGGGTGTACGAGGGCAAGAGCAAGCGATGGATGAGATGTCTTGGCTTGTACAGCGACAGCAGCAATTAGAAGCTTTGCAGGGTGGGTTGTTACCGGCAGTAGTCAATATTAAGGGCATGCATCGTGTGCTTGATGTGGCGTGTGGTGCTGGTATCTGGACACAGGCGTTCGCGGCTCGTTATCCACATGTACAGGTGATTGGCGTTGAGAGTCATGTCCATGCTATCGAGCAAGCGCGTATGTACTTGCCCGAAGGCATCGACAACGTGAAATATTTTACGCAGAATATTCATACACTGGGTAATGGCATGTTTGCGAACGCGAGCTTTGACCTCATTCATCTGCGCTTTCTGGAGGCACAGGTTACAAGTTCACAATTCTCACCACTACTTCATATTCTCCATTCGCTCTGCCGTAGAGGTGGATGTCTTGTATGGAGCGAGGCGGAACTACCTTTGACAACCAGCGCGGCATGTGACTACCTTGAGTCGTTGTTATTGACGGCTTTAGAGGGAGAGCAACGCGCATTCTCGCCGGGATTCTCGCTCTCGCTAGGTATAGGCTCACGTATGCAATGGTGGTTATACGAGGCACGTTTTGTTCTCAAGCACAACGTTGGCGAGACTCTCATGATTAACGCAGGTACGCCGCAACATGTGCTTTTCGTCTACGAATTGGAGCGGTTCGCGCACGCTATTCGTCCATTTTTGCTACACGCAAACGTCATTCCTGCTCCCGATTACGATGCACTTATGATGCAGTTACACGAAGAGATTCGCCAGCGCGATTTTCAGGGCGTGTTTCGACTGCGTTCTATGGTTGCGTACAAAATATAAAAATGGTCTGAAATATAGCTGTGTCCATGTGCGGACACAACTATATTTCAGACCATTTTTATATTTCCCCTATCGCATCACAGGTGGGCGAATATCCCCAGGTAGTCCAGGATATCGTTCCAACCCCGATCCAGGACCAAGCTGCTCCTCTGGCACTGTGAGCTGCTTCGCCTTGTCCTCTAATGCTGTCACCGTAAGTGAGGCAATACTGTTGAGGTCGAGAATTGCGCTATTGATTACCAGATCGTACAGGTGTGGGTCTTCCGATTGCAGATTTTGCGTAGCTTGCAGGTAGCGCATACGGTCACGATCCTTCAACTGGATGCGCTCCTCAGCCTCTCTCTGCTCTAGCCCTTCGCGTTGCATCACGTAGGAGACGCGAGCCGCTAACGGTGCTATCACGCGCACATGTAGCACATCGCGTCGCTCTGCCAGCAACGCCTGTGAGCCGCGTCCGACGATCACCACATGCCCATCTTCAACAGCCGCCTTCACTACGTCCGAGAGGGCTTTTTGATATTCTTCCTGCTCCCTCTCTGGTGAAACGGGTAGGGTTGGGGCACCAACACTCAAGTTGGGATCGACATTCTGCATGCTCCGTAAGAGGCGCGAAATGAAGCCTTCTCTGTGTTCATCGCGTGCCTCGGCCTCATCCTCACTCATCCCCAAAGTTTGTGCCACACGCACCACAATCTCGTGGTCAACCAGTTTCCATCCAAGTTGTTGTGCAATACGTCTTGCCACCTCACCACCACCGCTCCCATACTCGCGCGAAATCGTGATTGCCCGCATAGAATCTACTGCACTTGAACGCTGAACCATTGTACAAACCTCCCGCTTGTACCGCGTCGTACCAGGAATTTGTCTGAAGCGACGTGCCTATCTCTGGTACTCGGTACCAGAACACATTTTTATGGCGATATTGCTCGTCACTTCTAAGTATATGACCCAGTTACAGATGTGTCAAATATACATCTATTACACATTTCTACGCCTAGACAGGAGCTTGCCACACCTCGAACACATTGCCTAGATTCCCGTCGCTAACCGAGGCGAGATACTTCCCATTTGGCGACCATTGCACGTCTAACACCTGATTGGAGTGGCTGTGATATGTTGCGACGATCTTGCCCGTTTGCACATTCCACACCTGGATGAGATTGTTGTGCGAATGTGCAAATGGGTCTTTGCTAAGCGTCACAATATACCGCTCGTCAGGCGACCACAGCACATCACTATGTTGGATTGATGTATTGAGCGTTGCCCCATTGGAATACGTACTTATCTGACGACCTGTTGCAACATCCCACACCACTATATTTTTTTTGTCTATGCTTCCCACCGCAAGATACTTTCCAGACGGAGAAAAATCGTAAAAACCATCGGGAGCAATTTTTGCAGAGATGCTTGTATGGTGCGCGTTGCTATCCAGTATTTGTATCTCTCTGGACCGTGATGCCGTATCCGATGAGATAACAACGAGGTGGGCATTATCATGCAACCAGTATACCGTGTCTATGTTAGAGGATGGTGATAGGAGCGTAAGTGTATAAGTGTGTACTACCTGTCCTGTTGACGCGTTCCATATCTTAAATGTATCTTTATCGGTAGATGCGATCATCTGTATGCCATCTGCTGATAAATTTATGTTTGTAGGTACGCTAATCAGTGTTTGCCCATTAATTTGACCTGTAGTATCATACTTGTATACCACCTGTTTTATGAGTGGTGCATGGAGAAGGAGAAGACGTTTTCCTGTCGCCACATCCCATGTCTGCACTACCCCCGTTCCAGATTGCGAAAGCAGGATTTCTTGCTGATGGGTAGACCATTGCATGCCTTGTATTTTTGATGAGTCACCATGATACGTTGCAATCTGCCTCGCCGTCATGATGTCCCAAATTTCGATGGTGCCATCGCTCTTGCCAAGTGCGAGCCGTGTGTCATCAGGCGAGATAGCAGTTGGTGGTGGCTCGGATTGATTGGAAAAATCATTACCGTTACTGGTTTGCTTACGTATAATAGTTTTGTCTTGATACACGATGTTGAGTACCTTGCGCCCAGCAACTATGTTCCATACTTCTATCACAATCTGCCCCGTTCCATCATCAGCACTACTATTAATAAGATAACGCCCATCTGGTGTCCAGTTAAATTGTGCAATCGTACCTAACCCATTACCGTACATCTCTTGATTTGCAATAAGGCCAAATACATCTCGTTGTGCCTCAGCTTTTGTATTGATGTTGACGACAGTAGCGTTTTCTAGTTGATACGGATCGCTCTCGATGAGATACTGACTATCTTGCGACCACTGTATTTCTGGATTTTGCATCTGGTTGGTTGTTGTCAACAGAGGAACATCAAGATTTTTCTTTTGTGCGGTAGATGAGAACGGAAGTTTTTGTGTTACCGTAAGCCATGAAAAAACAACACCCAGCACAACAAGCACCGCCAGCACTCCGCCCGTAATGCCTAACACTTTACGCCTATTGCCTCTTCTCTCCGTAACTACTAAGTCCTCTGATCGCTGTATGTCGCCTTGTGAGTTCATGAGTCTGCCCTCATTTCCTGAAATGGAAAGCGTGTGTAGCAAGAAGTTATCGACCGCTGTTATTGTAGAAAAGACTGCGGCTTGTATGTTTCGTATAGCCGAAGAATACGGATTTGTTTTGGAGTTACGTTGCTGGACGAACATCGCCGTCTCACGCACAAATTCATTGTCATCGCTAAGAAGTGCAGAAGCCGATGCTGGCTCTCCTAAACCTTCCAACGTCAATATCGCCGCCTCACGTACAAGCCATGACGAATCGTTGAGACATACAAGCACACGCTCAAGTGGTACCTGCTTGCCCCATTGCTCTAACGCACGTAACGCCACCGCTCGCACCGACTCATCTTCGTCATCCAATGCTACTAAAAGAGTTGCTAGTGGTGTCTGTTGTAGAGCGTTTAAGCGTAGGTTGAACGGTGTTGCTTCGCTCGCCGCTTGTGTAGCGTCGAGTCCTAAGCGGCTCATTAACGTGGGTAAGAGCGAGTCGGGAGCGCGTTCTTGCTGCTCATCTCTCATGTCACCTTACCTCCTTTACATCTTTGGATAGCAATTGACGCAATAATTTCGTGCCACGATGCACGTTCGATTTCACCGTACCAAGTGGCTGCTTGAGCCGTTCAGCTATTTCGTCGTAGCGCAAATTCTCAAAATAGTACAGCTTAATCGTCTCCTGATAGCCTCGTGGCAAGCTCTCGACGAGAGCTAAAAGCTCGCGTGCATCCTCTTGCAGACAGGCCGCGATATCAGGTTCAAGTGTGCTATCTTCAAGCGCGAGCAATGGACTGTTTTCTGAGAGGTCAAGCGGTATCGTGGGCAATCGCATATTTCTTGCACGGCTGTCACGCAGGTAGTT
>CAXUGH010000084.1:10044-17821 GCA_964250365.1 uncultured Ktedonobacteraceae bacterium | reverse complement strand
GTCGAAATGCCAACAAGGACGCGATGAATTGGTCCCTACCAGTTACGAGAAATCCAGGCTAATTACCGTACCGTCTCTTGCGGCACGCGTGTTAGCAAAGACACGCCGTGCCGCTCTCTCTGCCTGAGAGGGATCGTTAATTTTAGGGCTGAAATGAGTGAGAACAAGGGCATGGGCGGCGGCGTTCCGCGCGATACTCGCAGATTCTTCGGCATACATATGCCCGTGTGAACGGGCAAGTGGAATATCTTCTGGATTGTCGTACATGCTCTCACAGATGAGCAGGTCAACATCGGATGCCAGCTTTGCAAGTGCCTTTGTTGGACGCGTGTCGGTGATAAAGGCGAACGAGATACCACGCCGAGGCTCACCTAGTACCTGCGCCGGTTCAATTGTTTGCCCGTTGTATTCAACCGTCTGTCCATGTTGCAAGCGTGACCAGAGTTGTACAGGTAGGCCGAGTGCCTTCGCCCTCTCAACCTGAAATTCAGGTCTACGCGCCAGTTCAGCGCGATATGCAAGACAGGGAACGCCATGCGAGGCGAGGGCGCAGGAGGCGTGCAAGTCGCCGGGGAGGTCGAACGTTTCTCCCCCTTTCATCTCGTGAATATGTACCGGAAAGGGGAGGTCTGCCGCAATACGTCGTAAGCCCTCGACGACGTAGGTTGTGCCTACTGGTCCGTAGATATCGAGCGGTTCGGTGCGTCCTGCATGTGCAACCATAAACAGGACTCCTGGTAGACCCGCGACATGATCGGCATGCATATGTGTGAGACAGATGGCTCCCAACTGGCGAAAGCCCCAACCCAGCGATTTCCACGGTATCTGCGTCCCCTCGCCACAATCAATCAGTGTGAGCGTCGAGCCGCTCCGTACCAACGCACACGAGAGCCAACGGTTGGGAAGCGGCATCATGCCACATGTACCCAGTAGACAAATGTCGATCATCAATGTATCCTAGCCTAGAAGTTATTTTGATACGCCCATGCTAACGCTATAATCAAGGCGGAAAGTGCTGCAATGGTTGTCAGGGCGATGCTGATGATAAGAAAGGGAAAGTCGCTTACAATCAGCACGACGGCAAGCAGTACCCAGAAACACCCAAAGATAAGTATCAGTATTTGCCAAGCTTGCAAGCGTCGCTTCATATCGCGCCTTTCGTTGTACAATAGTATTTCTTAGACTTTCAGTATATCAGAGTAGAACCGAGAACAAAAATCCTATGCCCGAATTGCCAGAAGTTGAATATACTGCGCGTCAACTGCGCGTCACCGTTGTTGGAAAAGTTCTTCGCGATGCCTCCGTATTTTGGGAGCGTACCATAGGTCATCCCGATGTTGCAGATTTCCTTGCCGAGATTGCTGGTCGAACGATAGAAGGCGTGCGACGACGCGGTAAATTCTTATTGCTTGACCTGAGCGGCGACCTGTTTGTCTCCATTCATCGCCGCATGACCGGAAATTTCTTGCTGCTCCCTGCTGGTTGGCAGATCGATACTTCTCTACGCGAAACCGACCCCGCTGTATGGAATGTGAAGGGACCGACCTTTGTAGAGACTTGCCCAGTAAGTGAGCAAGAGGGAGGCGTTGCAACTCAACCTGTGACACTTTCCCAGACTCTGTATTGCCGCGTCTGCTTCAACTTTACTGATGGAACACGTCTGCTCTTTACCGATCCGCGCAAGTTCGGGCGTGTCGAACTGTGGCCTCGAAACCGTACACATGAAGCCTTCGCTGGTCTAGGACCAGAGCCGTTTGAGGCAGAATTTACTCCTGAACAATTCGCTCAGGCACTTCGTCGGCGCAAGACAAGTATTAAGCAAGCGTTGTTAGCGCAAGACCTTGTCGTCGGCGTCGGAAATATCTACGCGGATGAGGCACTGTTTTACGCGAGTATTCATCCACTACGTCGTACACACACGCTCACAGACTCCGAGATACGCCTGCTCCACGAGGGCATTATCACTGTCCTGAAAAATGGTATCGAGCATGGCGGTACCTCTTTCAATGACTACCGCGATTTGTGGGGCGAGGCGGGCGATAACTACAACCATGTTTCGGTCTACCAGCAAGATGGCAAGCCGTGTCCACGTTGTGGTTCAGCTATAGAACGTATTGTTGTCGCCCAGCGCAGTACGCACTTCTGCCCCACCTGTCAAAAGCTTATACAGGAGTGAAAAAGGCTGGCGAACAATGTACCGCCTGATTGCCTACATTGAAGGTCACATCAACCGTCGTTGGCGTCTGGCGTGGCTGGCGCCCTTGTAGGGCTACTGAAAACGTCACGTATCCACCCGCATCACTTGTAGGTTGTGCATCGAGTGTCACATCATTACTGTAGAAGTGGACCGTCGCGCTTGCCGTTGCACCACTTACCCCTATCACGTTCTTTGTCAGCTTCGCATACACTGTCAACACACTATACGCTCCTGGCGCATTGTTCGCCGACCACGCTCCACAGCGATAGGTAGGAGCTGTGGGAGCGGGCGAAGATTGCGTTTGAAACGACTTGTCAACGGTAATCGTCTGTTGTGGTTTGAGCTGGTTTACTGTCGCTCCACATGCGGCTAGTGTCAAAAGTAGTGCCAGTGCCAGCACAGAAAAAAGTATACGATGTATCTGTTTCATACCTTTGCATCATCATTAAGGGTATTATTGTAAAATCCCCAACTATTGTATACAATTATTACGGTGTTGTAGCGTCTATACTACAAACGTTCTTGCTTATCTCGAAGGTACAAGAACGCTGTACAAACAACAAAAAGTGCTAGTGCGTTTACAGACTAACTCTCAAATGAGAGCTTGTAAGTCAAACCATAGTATAGCGAGACAAGGTACAAAAAAGCAACCTCTAGCGTTCGCTTGTAGTGCGTGTGAAAATCGTGTTAATATCTGGTGTTCTCTTTTACCGTCAAGGTTGATGATTGCCCGTTCATGTGCTACACTACAGAAGGCAACCGTGCGACAATACGTAATCGTGTAAAATCTCTATAAAGGTGGCGATAGCAGTGGAATATTCAACAGGCGAGCAACTCGACTTGCTGAGTCAGTTCGTGAACTCCGAACAAGAAAAACAGGGAATCTTTCAGCATGAGGGGATAGTTGAGACGAGGCCAGACCCAGGTCGAGAGCGCAGAAAAGGTATTCCAGAGGTCATCTTTGGCGAGACGAAAACGAATGAGCAAATCCTCACAATGGCGCGAGGATTACTGAACGGCTCAGGACGAGCAATCATTAGCAGAATGCGCCCAGACTCCATCGTGGCGGTGCGGGAGGCGTTTTCCGACTACCGGCTACAGGTTCGTGAGACGGCACACGCGATGGTCATTTATGCTCCACACTTCACGCCACCATCTCCAGGGGGACATGTAGGCGTGATTAGTGCAGGCACCTCAGATGTCCCTATCGCGGAAGAGGCAGCTCTACTCGCGGAAGAAATGGGCTGCACCGTCACGTCCATTTATGATGTAGGTGTCGCGGGTCTGCATCGTCTGATCGCACCTCTGCGCGAGCTGCTCGCGTCTTCCGTCGATGTGATCATCGTCGCGGCAGGCATGGATGGAGCATTACCCTCGGTTGTTTCGGGACTGGTTCCAGTTCCAGTTATCGGTCTACCAACATCAATTGGCTATGGTATGGGCGGCAAAGGGGTTGCCGCGTTGCTTTCGATGTTGCAGACCTGCGCCCCAGGTCTCACCGTTGTCAATATCGACAACGGCGTTGGCGCGGGCGGAACGGCGGCGTTAATCGCAAATCGCGTTGCGCTGGCACGACGAGAGCATCAGTCGCAGTAAGGAAGCAGCGAGATGTTCCTGATATACGGCTAAAGGAAATAGCAGGATGTCTCACCGCTTGGGTATATGGGATGTACGGAGTTTAAGAGAGGCGGGACTTTTCATGGCAAATAATAAGCGTGGACCTCAGCGTGGGTCGCAAAAGGCTAAACACGGCGGCGAGGCTGTTCGCGAAAAATATGGACCCGAATTCTATTCTAAGATTGGCAAGAAGGGCGGCGAGTCGGTGAAAGAGAAGCGCGGTCAACAATTCTACGCCGAGATTGGCAAGAAGGGCGGCGAGTCTACTAAACGACAACAAGGCTCAGAATTCTATTCCAAGATCGGCAAAAAAGGAGGCGAGCGCGGACGTTCAGACGATACGAACGAGACTCCAGAATAGCCAAGAACAGTTTATTTGGTGGAAACAGCCTTAGGGGTCACTGCAAGTACGTTTGCTGTGACCTCTAAGGCTGTTCTCTTTTCTTCTTGGTTCGTTTCCTATTTCGTATTTATGAATAAATCGTAACTAAATATAACGTTTTATAACTAAAAATTCACTGATTTATAATAAAAATTTAACTTATTGAATGATATTCTTCCATACGTAACGTTATCTTTGTTTGCGCCCACTCTATTCGACAAGCATGATGACGAAAAAGAAAGATGGAAGAGGATGGCCCCAATTATGCAAAATGTTCCACCAAGATTACAACTTCCGCAACTACTACAAGCGATACCTCTCACTAGTACCAAGAAATCGCAATTCAAAGCTCCATTACGTGTCAATAAACAATTTCAGCAACTACCATCTACCCCTATTCCTCCACTAGTATTCGACGGGCCTGTTACTCTCGTCACACCAGAACGTCAGGCATCGCAACAGCCTTACTCCCCTCCTTCGATAGCATCTCCTGGTTTTGGTCTTCCCAAAACACCTCGACCTGAAAATTTCCTTGATGCTATTCCACAACGCTATCGAAAGCACGTTGCACGATACGATGTATGGTTGACGCAGCAAGCCAAACAGGATGTGCTGCTTGATAAGCAAAGCGAAATGAACGAATACATTCAATACGCAAATCAGACTGTCAGAGTCACTGGCAGAGATGTGGCAACCTTCGCCCCTTTCCGTGCGGAATTATCTGCTTTACAAACCTTTACTCGCAAGCAGGTTGTTGCTTTGTGTGTTCTTGCTCTTTTGTTTGTTTCAGGTGTTGCCCTCTTCCATATTGAGATGCTTGCGTTGACGATTTCAGCAATTACGATTGTCTATTTTGGTAACGTTCTCCTTAGCATGTTTCTAGCGGCCCGTTCGCTCCAATCTGCCTCTGCTGAGAAGATAGATGACGGTGTTGTGCATGCGCTTAGAGACTCGGAGTGGCCTCTTTATACTATTCTGTGCCCACTTTACAAAGAGGCACAGGTCGTGCCGCAGTTTGTGCAAGCGATGCAAGCTCTCGATTATCCAGCCGACAAACTGCAAATACTCTTCCTTACCGAAACGGATGACCGAGCAACGCGTGACGCTATTCGCGCAATGAACTTGCCGCCGCATTTCAAAATTGTGACTGTGCCTGATGGTAAACCGCGCACTAAGCCACGCGCTTGTAACTATGGCTTAATGCAAACGACAGGTACGTATGTAGTGATTTTTGATGCCGAGGATGTCCCTGATCCCCTGCAACTCAAAAAAGCTGTGTTGACCTTTGCCAATAATGAAGCAAATGTCGCGTGTGTGCAGGCTAAACTGAATTTCTACAATATAAAGCAGAACTTCTTGACGCGCTGGTTTACCGTCGAGTACACGACATGGTTCGACCTCATTTTGCCAGGACTACAGAAGGCGAAGTTTTCGCTCCCACTTGGCGGCACCTCAAATCACTTTCGTACCTCTGCCCTTCGAGCGCTGGGGGCATGGGACGCCTATAACGTGACGGAGGATTGTGATTTGGGGTTGCGTCTCTCGCGCTATCATCTGCGAACAGTGGTACTGGATTCAACGACGTATGAAGAGGCTAATTCGCAGGTCAAGAACTGGATACGGCAGAGGTCGCGCTGGATCAAGGGCTACATGCAAACATACCTTGTGCATATGCGGAACCCAATAGAGTTTTTGCACAAGGGTCGCCTCTACGAACTCTTATCGTTTCAAATTGTCGTAGGTTGCGGCATCGGTTTCATCTTCCTCAACCCGCTCATGTGGCTGCTGTTGCTGCTTTACTTACTAGTAGGACCATCAATTCTCGACTTCTATCATCAGCTTTTCCCTGGTCCAACTTTATATATGGCGGAGTTTTGCCTGATATTCGGCAATTTCTTCTATATTTATTTGTATCTATTCGGATGTGTCAAGCGCAAGCAATACGACCTTATGCTATGGGCTGTGCTTGTACCCATCTATTGGCTCCTCATGACGGTAGCTGGCATGGTTGCTTTCTACGAGTTGATTGTGAAGCCGCACTACTGGCAGAAAACCGTACATGGGTTGCATTTACAAGGCTCAGTGGGGGTGCAATCTTCTGTGCAACAGCAGGTTGTAAAATCTGTGGCGGACGAGCAAACGGCGCGTATCGCCGCACCAGGAGTACCAAATTCACCCATTGGCGTCATTCCAACTGTGAGTCACTCATTCAGGGCGATTAGTACCATGCTTTTACCTGCATGGTCGCAGACGCAGAAGCAGCAACGACGCAAAACACAGCAGGCGCGTGTACGTGATATGTGGTTTATCGCAAGCATCGCAGTTAGTTGTATTGCTAGTATTGCCGCATGTCTGTATTACCTGAGCCGACATGAAATCACGCTCTATCAAGATGCGCTTTCGCATATGCGGATATCCAGAAGCGTCTTCGATAATGTGACTCCTGGTCTGGCACAACTTGGTACGGTGTGGTTGCCCCTACCCCATATGTTGATGTGGCCTTTTATCTGGAACAATGATCTGTGGCATAGTGGTCTCGCTGGTAGTTTCGTCTCGATGCCGTGTTATATCATCGCTTCCATCTACTTGTTTCTGACGGCGAAGCGGCTCACGAAGAGTAGTAGTGCTAGTTTTATTGGCGTGCTTGCGTTTGCGCTGAATCCGAACATTCTGTATCTGCAAGCGACGCCACTCAGTGAAACCGTGTGCATCGCAACGCTTGCGATGACATGCTACTACTTCCTATGCTGGACGCAGGAAAACACTCCGCGCTTCCTCATTTTTGCCGCTGGCTGCACCTTCCTCTCGACGCTTGCCCGTTATGACGGCTGGGCATTGTTTGTCGCAATACTGTGTCTTATTCCGATTGTTGGCCTAAAAAGACGCCAACGCTTTGTACAAATTCAAAGCAATCTCATTCTGTTCGGTGGACTGGGCGGACTTGGCATTGTGCTATGGCTGGTCTGGAATAAGTTGCTCTTTGGCGACCCTCTCTACTTCCAGCATAGCGGCGTCTACTCCTCACAGGCGCAACAGATGCTCCTGCTCAAGCATAACGAGCTATATACCTACCACAACCTCTGGCAATCGCTACGCTACTACACGATTGACTCTGTGCAAACCGTCGGCATGTTCATTTTCTGTTTGGCTCTGGTAGGCGTTGTATGGTTTATTGTCACACATCGTCGTAAAACAAGCGTCTTCGGCGCGATGTTGTTTCTTGTTCCGTTCGCCTTCTATGTCTTTGCCCTCTATAGTGGCAACGCCGTCATCTGGATACCGGGAGCGACGCCATCGCAAGACCCTGTGTACATGTACAATGTGCGCTATGGGGCACAGATAGTGCTTCCATCCGCGCTCTTCATTGCAACGCTTGTCGGAAGTATAAAGCGCATTCCGTTGCCACACATAAAAAATATCAGTCGCATGGTATTCACTTTCCTCATCATTGCCCAATGCTTGCTTATCTCACAACAAGGTATTATCACGTTACAGGACGGTCAGTATAACGCCTCCTGTCGTCCTCAGCGCGTCGTTACAGATTTTCTCGCACAGCACTACAATGGCGGGAAAATTCTGAT
>CAXUGH010000084.1:5977-9944 GCA_964250365.1 uncultured Ktedonobacteraceae bacterium | reverse complement strand
GGCTTGCCTCCATTACCGAATTATGCGTCTCCGCCTCATTATGTCTATCCGCATCACGTATGCCTTGCGGGTCAATAACATTGAATACATGAACGATGCATGTGCAAACGATGCAGGGAACGGACATTGCTTCGCTCGTCCGAGGGTCCGATTTATCGCACCCCTATGCCTGGGATTGTGGTGCGATAAATCAGACCCCTACCTTGCCTTGTTAGCGAATGCATCATAAAAGTTTATAAGGAGAAAGAAAAGAGATGTTTTCATTCCCGAAAACAGGGTTTATGCGCCTGTCTTCAAAGCATTATCTAATTGGCTTGGTGAAGCAACTGCTTCGTTTTTGCATCGTCGGTGGACTCAATACCTTTATCGATCTGTTAGCGTTCAACCTGCTAGTATGGCTCTTGCCAACAACGCACGTTCATGTGCTGGTGCTATACAATTCGCTGGCGTATTTAGTAGGAGCAGTCAATAGCTTCTTTTGGAATAAACTCTGGACCTTTGAACACCGCTCACGAGTGACGGGCAAACAGGTCAAGCACTTCGCTATCGTGACCCTTGCGGGTATTGTCTGTAACGATATGCTTATCTGGGCGGCGACAAGTGCGTTGACAGCCGCTTCGCTATCAGGTTTCTTTTGGACAAATGGGGCGAAGGTAGGAGCGATTGCCGGTACATTTACTATCTCGTATATTGGGATGCGCTTCGGTGTCTTCAATGCTCGCAATCGAGAGACAAAGGTGTTACTACCACGTCATGCACCATTGCTTATGAAGCCGCGTAGCCTCTCCGTAATTCTACCTGCTTACAATGAGGAGGCGGTCATTGAGCGAACATTGTGTACGATTATGCCTGTACTCACGGGCTGGATGCAGAATTTTGAGGTGCTAGTAATCAATGATGGAAGTAGAGACCGTACCGCCGACATTATAGCGCGTCTCTCAGCTTATGACCCGCGTATTAAGCTAATCAATCATCCTATGAACAAAGGCTATGGTGCAGCATTAGTAACGGGTTTCGAGTCCGCGACTAAAGAGACAACCTTCTTTATGGACTCGGATGGACAGTTCGACATCCGCGACCTTATCGCCTTTTTTCCACTGATAGAGCAGTACGACGCGGTACTTGGCTATCGCATTGACCGAAAAGACGCATGGATGCGAAAACTGAATGCGTGGGTATGGAAACAACTGGTTCACTTCATGTTTGGAGTTGAGGTAAAGGATGTGGATTGCGCGTTCAAGCTGTACCGCTCGGAGTTCTTTCGCCGTCACCAGCTAGAAACGCGGGGTGCGATGATCAATGCTGAGGTGCTGTACAAGCTTGGTCGCTATGGCTACACCTATACAGAAGTGGGTGTGCGTCACCTGCCGCGACAGGGCGGTATGGCAACGGGAGCCAAACCTGCTGTGATTATACGTGCCTTACGCGAAATGTTTGTCTTCGCTCGCAAATGGCATGCCGAGGAAATGTACGAGGAAGGGCAACTGTGGTCTCGTGCGATCTAAGTGTCTATGAAATTGGAGAGGGAATGTGATGGTTATGATGCTCTTATATACTTTGGTTATTCGGCTCATACAGTATTTTTTCCGTTTTCGCATTGTACGCTATGGCTTTATTGGTGGACTGTGTATTCCTGTACACTTGCTATCGCTCGCTGTCTTCTTGCATCTGTTCGGCGATAAGCTCTATCTGCTTGCCCTCATGTGTACGTTCGAGGTGAGTACGACTATAAACTTTATACTAAATCAGCTTTTTACATACCATGAGCAACAACGTCCAAGTCCGCTAGGCTGGGTAAAACGCGCTCTCAAAGGCCAACTCACGAGCCTCACCTCACAATCCGTCACATTTTGCGTTGCAGTCACATTCACGTATGGACTGCATCAAACGCCCTATCTTGGGAGCTTTGTAGGTATCGTGAGCGCGTTTTTCCTGAACTACAGTCTCTCGAAACGTTTTGTATTCCGTCCCATCCCAATTGTGAAGCCACTAGAGGTAGTAGAACATGCATCATTACAAACTGCACTGCAATCTGCCATAACAGTGCCTGTAAATGCTGTAACCACCATGAATGTTGCATATCCTCCTATGAGGGATAAGCAATCGTTACGCACAATTCGTCCAATACGTTTGCAGCGTTGGGCAGACGATGAGATTGTTAGCACGGTAGGCGCAAACTTGAAAATGTGAGTAAAAGTTAAGCTGTCTGCATCATTTCCAAAGCGAGATTTGGAAATGATGCAGACAGCTTAGCTCTGCTAATCACGTTTCTTTAGAAACGGTGGCACATCTACCGACTCATCCTCGTCGTGTTGCTCATAGCGGCGACCCATTCCGCGTAAGCCGCGCAGATCATCGAGGCTCCGTTGGGGACGTGCGGGTGGTGGTTGTGGCACGTAACGTGGTGGCTGCGGTGCCTGTTGTGGTTGTTCGGCTGGATGCAGAGGCAGTTGCTGCTGTATTCGCTGTATATGTGGCTCCACTTGGCGTTGGAACTGTGGCTGCTGCGGTTGTTGCGATTGCGGGGGAAGTACACGCTGTTGCGGCTGCTCCGATTTCACTGTTTGTAAGCGGACCGTGTGCAGTTCTTCCATGCCTGCCGCAATCAATGTAACGCGCATTGCATCATGAAGTGTCGGATCGACAACGGCACCAAAGGTGATATCGGCGGCGGCGTCAATCGCTTGTCCGATGCGCTCGGCAATTTCGTTGACCTCAAACAGCGTCATGTCATCGCCACCGCTAATATTGAAGAGGACGCGTTTAGCACCGCGAATGGTCACATTCAGAAAACCACCTGCAATGGCCTCTTCCGCCGCTTGTTGAGCGCGATTGCGCCCTTGCCCCTGTCCAATGCTCATGAGAGCGGTACCGGCCTCACGCAGTACGCTACGAACATCAGCAAAATCGACGTTGACCATACCGGGGACGTTGATAACTTCGGCGATGCCCTGCACGCCCTGTCGTAGCACGTCGTCGGCGATTTTGAAGGCGTCGGCAAGGTTGCGGTCGCGCCCGACGGTTGAAAGCAGTCGATCATTAGGCACGGTGATGAGAGCGTCAATTTCCGCGCTTAGCTCTGCAATACCATCTTGTGCGATACGGCGACGGCGCGAACCCTCGAAGGTGAACGGAATGGTGACGATGCCAACGGTCAAGGCACCAAGCTTTTTCGCAATAGAGGCGACAACGGGAGCAGCACCTGTGCCGGTGCCACCACCCATGCCAGCGGCGATGAAGACGAGATCGGCTCGTCCAAGGACGGCCTGAATATCGGCGGTACTCTCAGTGGCGGCACGCATGCCAGTGGCTGAATTGCCACCAGCACCCAAGCCTTTGGTATGGTGATGTCCGAGGCTCACGCGATCCGCAGCCGGAGAAAGAGCCAGTACCTGGGCATCAGTATTCATGGCGACGAAGCGTACTCCGCGCACGCGGGCACTCATCATGCGGTTGATTGCGTTCATGCCACCGCCACCCACGCCAACGACCACAATATCAACGGCATGTTGACCTTGTAGAGAAGCGTCGAAGGGGGAACGTGCAAATGAGTGTGATGGAGCTATATCGCCGTCGGTATCGCGTGCGCGCCAGTCGAGTCGTGTCCGTTCGTTGTAGGAATTCATACCTGCGTCTTCCACCTCTTGCCGGAGTACGGCCCACTGGTCTTCTTGTCGCTCGTACACGTCTGGGCGTGCATTGTTCGTAGTGGCCCGCTCGACCCATTGCTCCTGAGCCATCTCACGCTTATCAGCGTCGTGGGACATTGGCTGCATGCAACCCCCTCTATCCTATCGTTCTCGACGTAGGCGTACACGGTTATAGTAAGGCATCTTACCTTTCCTGCATTGTAACAAGAGTGTCAAGCCCTTGCAAGTACAATCTATAGTGTTTCCACACAAAAAAATAATAGTTTGGGTGACGTGTTGTGGGTTTTTTTTTGGAAGAAGTTATACTTATTTAGTGG
>CAXUGH010000084.1:0-5967 GCA_964250365.1 uncultured Ktedonobacteraceae bacterium | reverse complement strand
AACACCTTCTTCGTGTCCATTAAAGTATGTGTTTTTTGTGTGGAAACACTTAATCCTTCTTGAGTGAAATGCCGCCACTCTCTTTAGCTGCTTTCTTCTCTTTAGCCGCCTCTTTCTTCTGCTTATTGGATTTGGGAGCAGCCTTCTGTACTTTCTTTTGCTCTTTATTTGCCATGTCTCGTATCACCTCCAGACCTGTTGGAAATTTGCGTTGTAGTATAGTGATATCACTCTGAATGCCAGTTCGTCAACATGGACGAAGGGAGAATATATTTTTTTGCTAATTGACCTGTTGACGTTCCTGATATGTTGCGAGCGCATGCGTAATCATGCGGAGGACGCCCCCGACATCCATTGGTTTACGCAACTGATAGATACCGCGCTGCTCTAGCTCTTGTACTGGAAGAGTCGCGCTCATCATGATTGCAGGTACATTGTGAATGGAGTCCTTCCCACGCAAGCGATCATAAAGTTCCAGGCCGTTGATACCTGGCAAGCGGTAGTCAAGTAGCATGAGGCAAGGCCGAATAGAAGGTGCCTTCTCTAACGCGGTCAGACCATCACCTATCACAACAGTGTTGTAGGGCGTTTCCTCTTCAATGAGTTGTTGCAAAAAATGCCCAATATCCGCATCATCCTCTACGATCATAATGGTTGTGTTTTGCAGACTTTGGGCGGCTGGTGGAATGACCTCCAGTGACATGTTCGTTCCTTTCTGGGAGATTTTTGAGTGTATCTATAAAGGGATAGTATACTGATATGTAACGGATTTGCAAGAGGTTTAGTGACGAATATTTATCTCTTGCAAAATACTGGTCGACCAATTTAAAGAAGAATTACTTAGGAGAAATATGATACAGGCACTTATCTTTGATTTTGATGGGCTTATCTTAGATACGGAGGAGTCAGAATTTCAGTCATGGCAAGAGGTTTTTGCGTCGTATAATGCACATCTCCCGCTAGAACAGTGGGCGGTGTGTATTGGAAGCGGTGCCGACACATTCGATGTCTATGGCTACTTAGAAGAGCAAATCGGGCATGCCGTCCAACGCGAGGAGATTGCACAGAAACGCCGCATGCGTCACCTTGAACTACTCGCGCTCAAAACCGTTCTCCCAGGCGTCGAGTCGTACATTCTCGATGCCAAACGTCTCGGCTTGAAGCTAGGTGTCGCGTCAAGCTCTTCGCGTGCATGGGTGGCAGGCCACTTATCGCGCCTTGGTCTGTTGCAATACTTTGACTACCTACGTTGTGGCGATGAGGTGCGGCACAAAAAGCCCGATCCCGAACTCTACCTCGATGTACTCAAATACTTTGGTATTACAGGCAAACAGGCCATTGTGCTAGAGGACTCGCCCAATGGCATTCGCGCTGGACAAGCGGCAGACATCTTTAGCGTCGCCATTCCCAACATTATCACAGGGCAACTTCCTCTCGAACATGCCGACCTGCGCCTAACGTCAATGGCGGACATGCCACTAGAGAAGCTGATAGCACTAGTCGAGAGCAAGCAGGAAGAACAGGTGAAAGCATGACTAGCTACGACGGAATCGCGGAATGGTACGACCAGAGCGTCCGTACTGGCTCGCTGCTTCATGAGCTAGTTGAACCTGCACTTTTTGCGTTGCTAGGAAACGTAAGCGGCAAGCGTATCTGCGATCTCGCCTGTGGGCAGGGTGTGATTGCACGCAAAATAGCCCTAAGTGGCGCAAGTGTCGTCGGCGTTGATATCTCTGCAAAACTGCTTGAGATTGCAAGCAGAGAAGAGCGAGACGAACCACTCGGCATCGTCTACATTCGAGACGATGCCCAAACGCTCTCAAAACTTCAGGATGCAGAATTTGATGGCGTCGTGTGCAATATGTCGTTGATGGATATTCCTAATATTCAAGCAACCTTTCAGAAAGTGCAGCGTATTCTGCGTTTCTCTGGCATATTCGTCTGCTCCATCGTTCATCCCTGTTATCCAACTCAGCGCATAGCACACGATGGTACTATTCAAAGTTACTTTGAAGAGGGTTTCTGGCAGTCAGACAACGTGAACGGAGTGCGTGGCAAGGTCGGAGCCTATCATCACACCCTGAGTACTTATATGAATAACTTGGTGGAAGCTGGCTTGATGCTCCAACGTCTTGTTGAGCCACAAGCAACAGGGAGACTTGCGGAACGCGTCCCTGTTCATAGAGAGGTACCAGCAGTGATGGTGCTGATGTGTAGGAAGGTATGAGTGTGAATAGTATTGTCGAGACCATTATACGAGAAGAGCAACAAACGCTTCATCATGGACGCCCTGGCCTTCCCGCGAAGCGTAAGCAAGCGTGGGCTAAAATCCTCTCACGCGATACACCTTTTCAAGAATGGGAAACTCTGATTGCTGCGCTGGTACATGCGAATTCGGTTAGCACTCGTGAGATAGGTGCAGTCTTGCTTGGCGATGAGAAAAGCGATTGGACTATCTTCACAAAGTACATACACGAAATTGCCGTAGACGACAATTGGGAGGTGCGCGAATGGGCTGTACATCCGCTTGTAATCTGGTGGCAGCGGGACGAAAAACATACCTCTGCTCTCTTTACAGAGTGGCTCAATGCAGGTAGAAGGCTCCGTAGAGCTATTATCGTTGCTGTTCTCAAACTCCTTAATAAAGGGAAATGGTCATGTGAAGATGCACTCAAGGTTGTCGATCAAGTCATAGACGACTCCGACCCCTATATAATTGCCAATGTTGGCTCCTTCCTCATTGGCGATGGTCTACTGAGAAAGTGTCCTGACATGACGATAGAGGCATTGCGTGGATACCTTGCGAGAGAGCCATTGCCTGATGCTGTAAAGAAAAATATGCAAGGCGTGTTGAAAAGCAAGGCTGCACAGCAATATATGGGACAATTAAAATCTATGACAAATACATGAGTTAGTTGATTTTATACTGTCTTGCTATGTCGCGTGGAGCAATACCACAAAAACCTGCATTGCTCCATCCAATCTCAAATTTTCCAGTTGATGCATGCTCACGAAGATATTCGTAGAGCGTATGAGCTTGCGTTGTTTCTTTCCAATCCTGTTCCGTTTTTGCAAAGAGACTACGCGCTGTGCGTTCGCCGCCTGAACCATCGCCATCGACAACCGTATCGACGACGATGCGTTGCGCTCCGCTATTGAGCAGACGTTGACCAAATGTCTCAACGTCTATATAGGGCAGGCATGGACTCACCGTAATCTGCGTATGAATACTACTCTCGTTTGCTTTCCGTATCAAGTTCCAACGCTTTTCTAGCAGTGGGCCACCTTTGCGCTGTTTCAAGTATGCTTGGTCGTCTGTTTCAATTGTCACTGATAGCCATGCGTAAGGAATGGATTGTAGTAGTGGCAGGTCGCGCTCCGTAAGTGGTGAACGTGTTTGGATAACAAGCAAGTCGAGGTCTGAATAACGTGCAAAGACCTCAAGGCATTGCCGTGTCATCTGGTGCGTATTTTCGAGCGGTTGATAGGGGTCGGTGGTGCTGCTCATAAAAATACGTAACTTACGTTGCGTCTCTGGCTTCATTCTTACTAATGTCTCGTCTAACAAGGTCGCGGCATTGGTCTTGACTTGCACCGCTTCGCCCCATGCGGCGGTAAATCCGCTAAAAGACCAATTGGGAAGAAATTGTGCGTAGCAATAAAGTCCACACGTTGTCTGTCCGAAGCCGCATCCAACGTATGCCGAGAGTGCATGTGTAAATGGGTATGGTCCCTCGGCTAAAAAACCGTTGTGCTGGGGCGTCAATATTCCTTTGGCCTCTTTGAGAGCAATTTGCATATGTCTTCCTATACCATATTATCTAAAACAAGCATTCTTATACTGTTTCTTTTTACCCTAGTGCAAAATGGCTTCACAACTCCTGAGTTGTTATCCTTCTCTCTTTTATTGTATATAATTATAGCCCTTAATATGTTTGTAAACCTCTTAGCTATTCAATACGTACTATCAGAAAGCGTAGTAGAGTTCGCCTTTCACATGAGGAGCAAGCATGGAGTCGCGTTTTACGTTGGGGATCGAGGAAGAGTTTCAGTTAGTGGATCAGCAGACGGGCGAGTTACGCTCTTGTGCGGACGCTATTATTGCAAAGGGAGCCGATACGTTAGGCGAGCAACTCAAGCCGGAGATGTCGCAATCGACGATAGAGCTGGTATCAAACATTCTACCGGATATCGTGACGGCACGCGAAGAGGTACGCGCGACGCGTGCAGAGCTAGCGCGTCTGGTCAACGAGGAGGGGCTGGCGATTGTTAGCGCGGGTACGCATCCCAGTTCGTCATGGCGCGATCAGGCGAATAGTGAGGGCGAACGCTATATTGAGTTAGCAGAGGAATACCAGGATGTTGTGCGCTCTGACCTGATTTTTGGCTTGCATGTGCATGTGGGAGTCGAGAGTAAAGACCTCGCCATCACGATTCTCAATCAGGTACGGACGTGGTTGCCACATATCCTGGCACTCTCGACCAATGCACCGTTCTGGGAGGGGCGCATGACTGGCCTCAAATCGTACCGTGCGGTACAATGGAAACGCTTTCCCCGTAGCGGTGTGCCCTACGTCTTCTCCTCGTGGGACGATTTCGATAGCTATGTACAGAACTTGATAGATATGGGCAGTATTGACGATGGCAAGAAAATCTGGTGGGATGTACGCCCCCACGCCTTTTTCGATACCGTCGAGTTTCGCGTCTGTGATATGCCTTCAACCGTGGATGACACGCTGGCAATCGCCGCTCTCTGTCAGGCAATGGTGGCGAAGCTAGCGCGATTGTACGCACAGGGCAAGAGCGTCCCTATCGTCAAGAGTCGCTATATTGAGGAGAACAAGTGGCGTGCCATGCGCTATGGACTCGATGCCAAATACGTCGATTTCGACCAGAAGCGGCGTCTTCCCATGCGCGACTCGATACGTGAGTTGCTCGCCTTTGTTGACGATGTGGTGGATGAGCTTGGCAGTCGTCGTGAGATAACCTATCTGCACAACCTGCTCGACGACAAACAGGGGACGGGCGCGGACAGGCAAATGGCTATCTATCGAGAGACGCAAGATACGCAAAAGGTCATCGAGTTTTTGTTAGAGCGCACAATGCAAGGAGTATAACATGACGAAGCGTTTTTCGCTTGGCATTGAGGAAGAATTTCAGTTGGTGCGACGTGCGAATGGGGAACTATGTTCATGCGCTCAAAGCGTGTTAGAAAGAGGCGCACCCTATCTTGAAGAGCAGATCAAGCCTGAGATGCTACAATCGACGGTAGAGTTGATTTCAGATGTGTTACCAGATATTGCAGCGGCTCGTACCGAATTGCATACGTTGCGGGCGTTGCTGAGTCGGCTAGCGAACGAGGAGGGGCTGGCTCTCGTGAGTGCTGGCACACATCCGAGTGCCTTATGGATTGACCAGGAGCGTACTGACGGACAGCGTTACATCGACCTGGAAAAAGAGTATCAGGACGTTGGCCGCTCGATTTTGATCTTTGGTCTGCATGTGCATGTGGGTATTGAAAACAAAGAAATCGCTATGCAGGTGATGAATCAGGTGAGAACATGGTTGCCGCAACTCATCGCCATCTCCTCCAACTCTCCCTTCTGGGAAGGGCGCATGACTGGCCTCAAATCGTTTCGTTCAATCGTGTGGAAGCGATTTCCCCGTAGCGGTGTGCCACAAGAGTTCGAGACGCGAGGGCATTTCGATAGGTATGTGCAGGATTTAGTTGATACGGGTTGTATCGACAATGGCAAGAAAATCTGGTGGGATATTCGTCCGCACCCATTTTTCGATACCATCGAGTTCCGCGCCTGCGATATGCCCTCTACCATTGAGGATACGCTAGCAATTGCTGCCCTCTGTCAAGCACTGTCAGCGAAACTGGTGTACCTCAATGAACGTGGCAAACCTGTACCATCGTTATCACGCGACTACATCGACGAGAACAAGTGGCGTGCCATACGC
>CAXUGH010000083.1:6372-17865 GCA_964250365.1 uncultured Ktedonobacteraceae bacterium | reverse complement strand
ACGGCTCATACGCTTGACGATAAACGCCTGGGTAAACAACGGGTCGAGGCACTACAAATACTCAATGTCATCGGGCGCGGAGAGACCATAGGCGGCTGGGTCAATCACCCAGCAGTAAATATGTGGCGTGGTTATGAAGATGCTCTAAAGATATACACAAACTGCATGATTGTAGAATGGGAGCGCAGGGGCTATCAGAATACTATGCAATACTATGACGTATACGGCATCATTCCGCTTCCCTGGTGGCTCGGTGACTCGCGTATTCATGACTCGCATAAAGCAAATCTGCTCCGTAAATTTCCAGAATATTATAGAGCATTCAACTGGCATGTGCCCGGCGATTTGCCCTATTATTGGCCTGTAGAGGGTCGCCCTGTTGTGAAAGCGACAAAGGCAAAAAGCAAGACGTATGCATCTGTATAAGACTCTGGTATAATAGTCTCGCACTTCAAGATGGGAGAGGGAGACACACATTATGCCAGAACCAATTCGCGCATTACAGGGCTTCAAAGACATTCTGCCAGAGGAGCAACCCTACTGGCGTTTCATAGAAGAGACCGCAACTTATGTAGCACAACTGTATGGCTACCGACGCATCGAGACCCCGATAATCGAGGAGACCGCCGTTTTTCACAAGACGGTGGGTGAGGGAACCGATATTGTTGATAGAGAGATGTACAACTTCGACGACAAGCCAGATAAGGAAGGTCACAGCCTGAACCTTACGGTGCGACCAGAGGGTACGGCGGGCGTTGTGCGTGCCTACCTCGAACACGGTATGTTCCGCCAGCAACTTCCCGTCAAGCTTTACTATCTAAGTGCGCCCATGTTTCGCCATGAGAAGCCACAGGCGGGACGCTACCGCGAACATCACCAATTTGGATGCGAGGCACTCGGCGAGAGCGATCCAGCCGTCGATGCCGAGATGATTGCTATGCTCTACCAGATATACACACAGCTTGGACTCAAGCACATCCGCGTCAATATCAACAGCATTGGCGATAGCGTCTCGCGCCCAGCATACATAGAATTGCTCAAGGCATATTACGAGCCGTTACTCGATACCTGTTGTAGCGATTGCAAGATACGCTTCTACAAGAATCCCTTGCGCCTACTCGATTGCAAGCAGCCACAGGATCAACCTAAAATTGCCAACGCGCCCAAAATCGTCGATCATCTCGACGAGGCGTCAAAAGAACACTTTGCGGCGGTCAAACGCTACCTGGACATCTACGGCGTTCCCTACGCACTCGACCCGCTTCTAGTGCGCGGCCTCGACTACTACACACGCACCGTCTTCGAGTTCACGAATGAACGCGACAAGACCGCCCTCAACGGTGGTGGACGCTATGATGGTCTAGCGGAGATTCTCGGTGGTGAGCCAACTCCTGGCATTGGTTTTGGCGCAGGCATGGAGCGCATCATTATGGAACTGAAACGGCAAAATATCACTCCACCAGTGGAGCCAGCGACACAGGTATTCGTGGCTTACTTGACACGCACGCAGGAACTCAAGGATGCGACGATACAACTGGTGGCTGAACTGCGTCACGCGGGCATCAAGGCGGAGATGGCCTATGGAGACCGCAGCTTCAAAGCGCAGATGAAACGTGCCAGTTCCTCGAACGCTGAATATGCGATCATTCTTGGCGAGAACGAGCTTGCCAATGGCACCGTCACTCTACGCCGCGCCGACGTGGACTCAGTAGAAATTCCACGCGGCGAAGTCACCCAAAATAAAACTGGGCAATACAAAAAAAAAAAATAAGGGTCAAACGGTCCCGCGCCACCGGCGCCCCTTTGCCTCGATACGTTTTCACCATTATTATCCCCACCAAAAAGACACCGCGATGATGCAATATAACCCAATCAAAGCCAGCCCTTCGAGCCATGTTGACTCGCCATCATAGATGATGACGGCGGTCAGAAGGGCAGTTAAGCCTAATGCGGCAACGAGCAACGGTGGTAACACGAGTGTAAGATGCGCTCCTCCCAATACAAAGCTGAGCAACACCAGGACAGGAATGAGGCCGAGCGCAATCTGCAACGAGCTATTGAGAATAACGCTGATGGCGTAGTCCTGCGAATTGCGAGCCGCCAGTTGGACACCGACCACGTTTTCCACCGCATTGCCAGCAAGAGCAACGATGACAAGACCCGTAAATGCCTGAGAGATGTGCAGCGTGGTAATCGCTGGCGTCAATGCTGCAACAAACCAGTCGGAGACGAAAGCTGCACCCACACCAGCAGCTATGAGAACAACTATCGTCACTACAAGAGGCCACATATGAGCCTTCTCCGACTCGTCTTTCTCAAGATTTGGGCCTCCGCTTTGTAGTGAAACAGGTATACTCGCAATGAAAACGACGAGTAAGACGATAGCAGCGGCGATACTTAGCCCCGCTTCATGTCCCGCCGCTGGCGTGTGTAGTCCATGCACAAGTGTTGGCACAGCAAGGGCAGAGACCGCGAGTAGAGTTAGTGTGACAATGACCTTTGGTGCATTCGTTGAAAAGGTCTGTGTACCATGACGTATACCGCCAACAAAAAAAGCGATACCAAGCACAAATAAACTATTGCCTAATATTGAGCCAACGAGTGCTGCCTGCACCACTTCGACAAGGCCAGCACGAAGCGCAAAAATACCAACGAAGAGTTCTGGCAGGTTGCCCAGCGCGGACTGCAATACACCCGTCGCACCAGAACCTAAACGCGAACCGAGCTGGTCCGTTGCCAGTCCAACAAGCTCTGCCAACAAAGCAAGCGCAACACCAGATACTACGAAGGTTAGGACAGCGTTTGCGTGAAGTAGAGTGAGCAGGAAAGCGATAAGGCTTGCAACCAGCGAGCCGCCAATAAAAATCCATTCCGTGCGATTAAATACAGTAGCAATACTTCTTTTCGGCACTACATTAGACACAACTATTTTCCTCCCAATAATAAATGCCCTTGTAGTATAACAGGTAAACGAGAAAAAACACAGACAGGGAGCAATGCAAATGCGTTGCTCCCTGTCTGTGTTTTTTCTCGTGTTTACACCTCTGCTTTCGTAGCAAAAGCGTATAGTATCAAACATGTAATGGCTTGCATCAAAGCCGCATTTTTGGTATGCTAGTAGCAAGGAATAGTATATTACTAATAAGCGTTCTCACAAATTTTCTATCACTCCCGGAGGAGAACTATGGATACTTCTCTTAAACGTGCAGATCTCACTGCGGAAGAGACTAACGAATCCCTCACGGCTCGTCACGAGGAGCCTACGGAGGACGAACATCATATACATTTGCCCAATCCAAGTTTGTGGCCTCTGCTGTTGAGTGCTTCAATTCTGCTTGCGGTTATAGGCATTCTATTTTTCCCTGAAAATCCGTGGCTCACCGTTGTTGCGGCACCACTGGTCATTATCGGTATTCTCGGCTGGGCGTTGGAAGACCCGTTTGGGGGCGAACCACGACCAGAACTTTCCGAGCGCGAGGCGGCACTCAGCCCACAGGCAATTCTCGACTTGGCTCGCGGCGTCGTCGAGAATGTGGTTACGGTCAGTAGCACCGCCTATAGTACGCATCCTGTACGCGTCGAACTCGACGACATCAAAGGCGGCGGTATTGTGCTGGCACTCTATGGTAAGG
Source organism: uncultured Ktedonobacteraceae bacterium (assembly GCA_964250365.1). GTDB lineage: Bacteria > Chloroflexota > Ktedonobacteria > Ktedonobacterales > Ktedonobacteraceae > JBBQVS01. The sequence goes on along the minus strand of CAXUGH010000083.1, from coordinate 14,233 downwards.
TTGAGCTAGAGGCGCAACGCGACGCGGTAGAGGCCGCTATGTGGCAGCTACCAAAAGTTACCAACGTCCTCAACTTTATTGTCGCCGAAGACTCAATTCTACGAGCCGCCAACACGCGCCTCGAAGAGCTACGCGAGAAGGGCAAGCTTGACGGCGCAAACAACATTTCGGTGTTGATTGAGAACTACATCTTACACCTATATGGTGACGTGCCAAACAGTGCTATGAAGGTAATGCTTGAGCGCGAGTTGATCGGCATCAGCGGCATAAGGGTGGTTGTTAATCACATTGGTCTTAACGAGGATATTCCTGGCAACCTCGGTAAGACCCGTAACAAGATTTAGTAGAGAAGACAAAAAATGCAGGTCGCTGTGCGACCTGCATTTTTTGTCTTCTTTCATGAAGAGGGCTAGCGTTTCCGCAGGAAGGCAGGAATGTCGATTACATCGCCAGAGGGTGCGCTACGCCCGCGTGATACGTCGCGGTCGAGGCGACGGACTGGACGTTGTTGCGTTGTTGGCGGTCGCTGCGAAGGCTGCGCCTCTGGTTCTGGTACGGGCAGACGATTGGGCATACTCAGTGGCTCACCCGTTGGGTCTCCATCCAGTGCTGCATCGTCCAACTCGAATGCGTCGTTGTCGATGTCCTGCAAGTCGTCGGATGCAAGCGGCATAGCGTCACGCATTGGCATTGATGGCATAGATGCGCGTTGGCGTCCCATATCTTCCTGCTGCATTGGCGTCACTGAACGCTGTCGCCCTGAGTCTTGCGACAGCGGATTGCGTACCGCTTGCTGCCGTCCCGTATCAGCCATTGCCTGTACAGGCTGAACGCGCTGCTGTTGCGCCTGCCGTTCAGCTTGTAATGGACCCGTTGGATGATTCGAGACGTTCATCGGTGGCGGCGTAATGGGCAACGATCCATAGCCCTGCGACTGCTGCGAACGCTGCGCTATATTGCCATTGCTACTATTACCATTGTTGCTCATCGACCCCTGCGATGCCTGATAGATTTTACTGCGATCATACTCCTGGCGTGACTGTTGCACATATTGTGGTGCGACAATCGGTGTGCGCGCGTTAGTCATCCCATCGAAGCCGGTAGCGATGACGGTAATCTTGACTCTGCCATCGAAGTTCGGGTCTTGCACCGCGCCAAAGATGATATTCGCCTCTGGATGTGCCGCATGATAGATGACATCCGCCGCCTCGTTCACCTCGAACAGCGTCAGGTCTGTACCACCTGTGATGTTGAAGAGAACGCCGCGTGCGCCACTGATGTCGATGTCCAGCAATGGACTTTCAATCGCAATCTGCGCCGCTTCTGTGGCGCGATTATCACCATCGGCCTCACCAATCGCCATCAGCGCGGAGCCTGCCGCCGACATAATCGTCTTCACGTCGGCAAAGTCGAGGTTGATTAGCCCTGGCACCGTGATAAGGTCGCTGATGCCTTGAATACCTTGACGCAGCACATCATCGGCGAGCCGAAACGCCTCAGACAGAGGTGTGCGCTTGTCGGCAACCTGTAAGAGACGGTCATTGGGCACCGTGATGAGCGTATCAACATGCTGCTTGAGGTTGGCAATACCCTCTTCTGCCGAGAGCAAGCGTTTCTTGCCCTCAAAGGCGAATGGCTTAGTCACGACGCCTACGGTGAGTGCGCCCACCTCGCGTGCAATCTGAGCAACAATAGGGCTGGCTCCCGTACCAGTACCACCGCCCATACCAGCGGTGATAAAGACCATATCCGAGCCTTTGAGTGCCTCATAGATTTCTTCGGCGTTCTCCTCAGCCGCTTTACCGCCAACGCTAGGGTTGCCGCCCGCACCGAGGCCACGCGTCAGCTTATCGCCGATGCGAATGTGACGTGGTGCCTCGTTCAGCAGTAAGGCTTGAGCATCGGTGTTGATGGCGATGAACTCAATACCCGTCATGTTGGCTTGAATCATGCGGTTCACGGCATTGCTGCCGCCGCCTCCGACGCCGATCACGCGGATTTGGGCGAAGCCTTCCAGTTGATGATTTCCCATTGGTAACATATTCGTGGCCCCTTTCGGGCGCGGCAATCGCGCCCAATACATGTGTCTTTCTACGGAATAAATGCTCGCAGCCAACGGCCCAGACGAGACATAACGTCGCTTGTTGCGCCTTCCTCTTCTGGCTCCTCCTCGTCGATAAAGAGCGAGGTGTGGCGCAGGCCCCACAGGAGCAGACCAACCGAAGTGGCATAGGCAGGACGGCTAATCGAATCAGCTAATCCTAGTAATCCTATCGGTGTGCCGATGCGTGCTGGTAGGTCAAGCGTCTGGCCTGCGACATCGAGGATGCCTGGGAGTTCCGCTGTACCACCAGTGATAACCAATCCAGCAGGTAACATGCCGTCGTAGCCGGATTTTTTGATCTCCTCATGCACCATGCTGAAGAGTTCTTCGACACGTGCCTGAATGATCTCCGCCAGCAGTTTGCGCGGTACCAGATCATTGCAGTCCGGCATGAATTGCGCCAGATCGATCATGTCGTCTTCGGCAATGGTTGCCGGGTCGCAATGCCCATACGTGACCTTTAATTCTTCAGCAACGGCAAAGGGCAGACGTAGGCCGATTGCGATATCGCTTGTAATTAAGTTGCCGCCGATTGGCAGAACGACGGTATGCCAAATAGCTCCATCGGAGAAGACGGCGACATCAGTGGTGCCGCCACCAATGTCGATTAAGGCAACACCCAAATCGGTCTCACCATCGTCCAGCACGGCCTCACTTGACGCCAGTGGCTCTAACACGAGGTCTTCGATCTCCACTTGCGCCTTATGCACGCACTTGATCAAATTATGAATGGAAGACACCGAGCCTGTGATAATGTGCGTCTCCACCTCCAGGCGGAAACCCGACATACCAATAGGGTTCTTAATGCCCTCTTGCCCATCGACAACGTAGCCGCGTGGAATCACATGGATTACCTCACGATTCGTCGTCAACGGTATTGCGCGTGCGACCTCTATGGCACGGCTAATATCGTTTTGAATAATGTCGCGGTGGCTTGGCGAGATCGCCACGAAGCCCTTACTGTTTTCGGACTCGATATGGCTACCCGCGATACCCACGTATGCGGTGGTCAGCTTCTTCCCTGATAGCCGTTCAGCACGGTCTAGTGCGGCAGCGATGGAAGTGACAGTCTCTTCAATGTTCACCACCACACCTCGGCGCAGACCCTGCGAAGGACAGGTGCCAACGCCAACAATATTCAGCTTCCCGTCGCGGTCCAACTCGCCAACCAGGACACAGATTTTTGTTGTTCCAACGTCGATTCCGACGATCACCCGTTCTTGCACCTTGACGCTCCTTTGGGCGGTTCAGTTGTGAGACACACTACATGGCCTTGCGAGACCTTCTCTCGCAATTCAAACATGGCAACGCAACTCGTGCCATTTGGCGGGATTGCTCCCGCCGTTATACATTTTTCAATGTATAAACTGGACGCAGACCATAACGCAGATCAATGGTTGCCAACTTCAATTGCTGCTGCTGCGCCATGCGAACTATCTGCTGTAGTTCGCTTAATCTATTATCAAGCGGATTGGTGTCATGAGTGCTACCAAGATATGCCAACCAGCCATCGGGACTTTCGACAACATAGGTTCCACCCGATGAGGTAGCATCATAACGCAATTTGAATGTAGGAATACCTGCTACGCTTGGTAGGCGATGAAACACATCTGCGGCAAACGCGATATCGTCCTGATTCAAGCGTACACCGGGCTTCAATACTTGACTATTCCCACTATTACGTACATCAACCACCGTCATCAACGCATTGGCATTTGCCGTGTCGCTCAAAGGTGCGATGACCACTCCTGAGGCATCAACACTATAGGTGCCGTGCTTCGTCTGCCAGAGCAGCACAGGAATCCGTTCGACTACCGTTATCGTGAGATGATTGGGCCAGTCCTTGCTCAGACTCGATGAAGCCACCAGCGGATAGGCATCGACTTTCGATGTTATGCCTATCGCGTTCACAGTAAAGATATTCTGTCCCTGCATACCCATACGCTGAATCGCGCCGATTAACGCACTATTATGCGTCCCTACCACATTGACCTGCTCGATACGAAAAGCACTGCTGGTAAAGGCGAAGTTTACTCCTAATACCACCACAACTGCAATCGCAAAGAAGCTAAGCAGACGCCAGATAAACCCTTTGCGAACTACTCTACGTCCGCTACGTGCTGGCACAGGTTTTGTCCGCGCCTCATCTCGACGTATGGCTCGAATGCGCCCACTTGTCGCACGTACCCCTGTTTGCGCGTAGGTACGTGCGGCAATTGGATGCTTCTCCTCGACATAGCTATATGGTCGTGAACGACGCATCTGCTTTTGTCGCTGGTCAAAACTGTTCCATGCAGTTGCAAAGTCTTCCTGTGGAACAGTGACTTCGCGTTGCAATTTGACCGACTCCAACTTAGGCTCTGGACGCGCATTTTTCTGAACTTTGTTATCATAGGCTCGTTGTGTATTGAGATTTTGACTATAAGAATGATTGGCTCGTTGCTCTCGCAAAGGTCTTTTTTCTGTCATGTCAGCACCTTCTTCCATTCGCCACGCAATTCAACTTCTAACTCCAAATCCACACCAAATTGTTCGCGCACGCGAGTATGGGCCATCCGAATCAGTGCCGCGATATCGGCAGCACTTGCACCTCCTACATTGACAATAAAGTTGGCGTGACGCTCAGAAATTTGCGCCCCACCGTAGGTCAGCCCCTTCATACCAGCCGCCTCAATCAGACGACCAGCAGAGTCCCCCGCTGGATTTTTGAAGACCGAGCCAGCACTTTGCTGTGGTGGCTGCGTCCTCTTACGGTGTTGTTTATACTCATTCATAGTCGCGCGTAGCGTTGTCGGCTCCGCACGATGCAAACGTATTCCTAATTGGACAATAATTTCAGATGGTTCAATCAATTTTCTCGGTGCCGCTATCGGATATCCCTGCTCATCGAATTGCACACGACGCTGAGCGCGAAAGCGACTATGCCGATAGCTCAAATTCATTTCATTCTGCGTATAGCGCACCATTTTCGGCGATTGCCCAGTCTCACTCGCCTCACACACCTCGACCCATTCCAGCACCTCGCCAAGTTCGCCGCCATGCGCCCCTGCGTTACTGATGACGCCGCCGCCAAGTGTGCCAGGAATGCCAGGACCAAATTCCAGTCCACCCCAGCCAAGTCCAGCAAGCTCGTTCAACAAACGAGGCCAACTTATGCCCGCTCCTGCTACTAATAAAGCAGTATTATCGCCACGATCCTCAATTGTGTAGCTATTTAAGGCTATCCGAGCAACCAAGCCACGTACTCCTGCATCTGCATAGAGGACGTTTGTGCCGTTGCCCATCATCAGCAAAGGCCAACGATGTTCGGAGCAGAGCGTTACGACGTTCACAAGGTCTTCGCTCGTAGTAAGTGGAACCCAAACATCGGCAGGTCCACCAACGCCGAAGGTACAATGACGTGCGAGCGACTCATTGCGACGAACTCGCTCTCCTACCAGAGTGCGTAGCTCGTTATATGCTGTCTCGATCTCAAACGTCATGTCGGTTTCCTCTAGGCTATTTGCTGTACATCTAGTAATCGCTCGGTCAGGGTATAGATATCGCCTGCTCCCATTATCAATAAAATGTCGCCGGATTGTAGTGTCATTTGCACTATTTGCAACGTCTCTTGCACACTTCCACCATGCAATACACTTGCCCCGTTCTTGAAGTGTGGTTCCTGCTTCATCGCCTGCACTAATTCGCTTGCAGAGACAAGTCCCGTATCGCGCTCTCGTGCAGGAAAGATGTCTGCGATAATCGCCACATCCGCATCGTTGAATGCGGACAAAAACTGCTCAAAAAAGGTTTTCGTCCTGCTATACATGTGCGGCTGATACACCGCGACAATGCGCCGATTCGGATAGCGCCGCCTCGTCGCCTCTAGCGTCGCAGCAATCGCCGTTGGATGATGAGCGTAGTCATCGACAATCATGACATCGAGCGTCTGCCCGTGAACCTGTAATGGTCCCTGATGCCGTATCTCGAAGCGGCGACGAATACCACCGAAGCCCTCGATTGTCTTGACCAGCGTTGCCGCATCCGCGCCCACTGTGGAAGCCGCAACAAACGCCGCTAGCGCGTTCTCGATATTGTGTACTCCTGGCAGTTGCAACAGTATCGGCTCATCTACGAGAGCGGTATCGCCGCTTCTTATTTTGAAGCTCGTCTCGCCATCCAAACGCACGTCATACGCCTCGAACGTCGCCGTTTTTTGCGCTCCTAACGGAACTTCAACGTAGCCAGCGACAGTTGCATCTGGAACGAGATTGCTCTCCATCACTCCTACATCAGTCTGTGAGCCTTCAACCGAGTAGGTAATAACGCGTCCCGTCCAATCACTCAAACGCTGTAGCAGGTCGAGACAACCTTGACTGTCGATATTGACAATCAGCGTTGGCGGTAGCGACCAACTTCCCTGCATATCCATGCCGCGCACAAAGTGTTCAAAGGCCGCCAGAAACGCTTCGTAGTCGGCGAAGAACTCTGGATGCTCAAATTCGAGAGCCTTGACCACAACCAGACGTGGATAATAGTGCCAGAAGTTGTGGTTAAACTCGTCGGCCTCGTTGACTACGTATTCGCTCTTGCCAATCCGATAGTTGGCACCGAAGCGTGGCACCACAGCCCCAATCTCACACGTTGGGTCGAAGCCAGCATCGGTGAGCATCAACGACAGCAGAGCTGTTGTCGTACCCTTGCCATGTACACCACAGATCGACAGCAGCAATTTCCCTTGAAACAACTCTCCCAGTAGCTCTTGCCATGTCACAATGCGTAGGCCGCGCCCTCGTGCCGCCAACAACTCAGGGTTGTTCGGATTGAGAGCGGGTACGGCTGGACTAATCACAAGCGTATCGGCATTGTTGAGATGCTCCGCACTATGTCCAATCTGTATTGGAATACCGACTTTCTCCAAAGCACGAGTTGTCGCCGATACATTTTGATCGCAGCCCGTCACGATTTCACCCGCCTGTAGTGCCATCTGCGCTACAGCCGAGATACCTTGACCGCCTATACCCATAAAATGTAAACGTGACTGACTCAAATGCTTGTTACCTCATATGTACTAGGCGTCTTCGCTACAGTTCCCTTAGCTATCGTGACGATAGCCTCTACAATCGCTTGCGTCGCATTAGGCTTCGCCAGCTTCGTAGCCGCTTCAGACATCTCCTGTAAGCGAGCAGGCTGCGATAGTATAGATGTTACACGATTTACTAATAATTCAGGTTTCAATAAATTATCGACGATTACTTCTGCCACCCCTTCACGTTGAAACATTGCCGCATTCGCCTCCTGCGGCGAACTGCCTATCGCTGGCGGCAGTGGCACCAGAATGCTCGGCTTGCCCAACACCGCTAATTCGCTCAGAACTGAGGCACCAGAGCGGCAAAGTACAAGGTCGGCGGCTTGCAATGCCACTGGCATCTCCGCATCCATATATGGCTCAAGGCGATAGCTTCGGAGCATTTCTTCATCTGTATTGGCGAGAGTCTCGGCTGCAAGAGCCTTCGTCTCTTCGTACAGATTGCTACCGCTAATCTGTAGCACTTGGTACTGTTTCAGCAGTTCTGGTAGAGCAAGACACACAGTTTGATTCAGGTGTCGCGCACCTTGACTACCGCCCGTCACTAGAACAAGTGGCTTGTTCGCATTCAAACCTAGAGTTGTGCGTGCTTGTTGTGACGAGACCGTGCGTACATCGAGAATGGCCTGTCGAATTGGATTGCCGAGATGTAGCGTCTTTCGCACTGGAAAGAAGCGTTGCGAGTCGGC
>CAXUGH010000083.1:0-6272 GCA_964250365.1 uncultured Ktedonobacteraceae bacterium | reverse complement strand
TTGGATTGCCGAGATGTAGCGTCTTTCGCACTGGAAAGAAGCGTTGCGAGTCGGCGAAAGCCACCGAGATACGGGCTGCCAGTGGTGCAAGTAGCTTGTTCGATAGGTTGGGCGGTACGTCCTGCTGATGCATCAAGAACGGTACACCATTGATGCGAGCAGCCAAACCTGCGGGAACCGCAACATAGCCACCGCTAGTAAACGCTACATCAGGTCGGAAAGCGTGTACAATGCCAACCGCTTGCGTCATGCCAACGGGAACGCGTGCGATACCTTTCACGGTATGCCACGAGACGTAGCGTTGCAGCTTGCCTGCTTGTATCGTCTGAAGGCGTAGACCAGTAGCGGGAACGAGGCGCGTCTCTAAGCCATCGTCGCTACCGAGATAGAGAATTTCCGCATTATAGAATTGTTGTAGCTGCATTGCCACCGCGAGGGCTGGATAGACATGCCCTCCGGTGCCGCCGCCAGAGATAAGAACGCGCATAAAAGTCCTATAGTGGCACGCATTACTGTGCCTGTTGAGTGTTCTGTTTTTTAATCGTCATAGTCACCGTGCGCTTCAACGCGGAAGTTTCAGGCTTCTGAATGTAGCGCGAGATGTTGAGCAGCACGCCCACCGCCGCCATCGAGATGACGAAGGAGGAGCCGCCATAGCTAATAAACGGTAAAGGAACGCCCGTATAGGGAATAGAGCCTGTTGTCGAACCAATATTGATCATTGCCTGTAGCACCAGCCACGTTGTAATGCCTGCCGCTAACAGCGAACCATACATATCCTGCGTGCGCCGTGCCAGACGAAAGCCGCGAAACGCGAGAAAGAGAAACAAGACAACGATAGCGGCACAGGCGATAAACCCAAGTTCCTCACCGATAATGGCGAAGATTGAGTCAATCTGTGGCAGTGGTAGGTAGCCAGTCTTTTGCCGACTTGCACCCAAACCAACGCCGAGCCATCCGCCTGAACCAAGTGCTAACAGTGATTGATATAATTGCAAATTTATGCCAGTTACATCCTTGAAAGGATTCATAAATCCAGTCAAGCGTAACGCGCGATAGCCGTGAAACGCCTGTGTCGCAAAGATGAGGCCACCACAGCCCATCGCTAGCAGGAACTGCACAATATTGGCACCCGCTGAAAAGAACATTACGGTGGTCAGGCCAGCGATAATAATTGCCGTTCCCATGTCGTTTTCAAGCAAGACCAGTCCTAGAATAACGCCAACCAGAATCACGAATGGTGCCAATCCGTACAGGAATGTGCCAACTTGGTTTCCCTTACGAGCGAGCCAATCGGCGATATACAGTGCCAGCACGAGCTTAATAAGCTCGCTCGGCTGAAACGAGAAGAACGAGCCAAAGCCAATCCAGCGCGATGCACCATAGGCACTTGTACCAAACTTCAAGACGTAGACCAGCATCGGGAAGGTAATTACCAGCCCAATCAGCGAGACCCGACGCCAGAAGCGGTAGTCGATTCGCATGGTTATGAAAAGCGCGACGACACCAAGCAGTGCCCATAGCAACTGCCGCTGAAAGAAGTACGACGGATCGCCGTAGTCGTGCGCTCCGATAAACGAACCGGCACTGTAGACAGCTACCAAGCCGATACAGACCAGCGCCAGCACGAGAATGAGCAGCACCGAATCGATCTTGCCAGCTACACGCGGCAGTTTCATCTCTAGTGCAGCTAGCTTTTTCTGCTCATCGGTACTGATCTTCTTAGCAGGAGCCTGTTGCTGCTCTTGTTCTTGCACCTCTGGACGCTCCGCCACCTGTGCCATACGCGCACGCCAGCTAGGAGTGACACCCATGTACGGCGCAGGTTCTTTTACCGCACCCACCTTCGAGAAGCTTCGTGCCTGTTTCGGCAACTTTTTCTTGAGTGCCGTGTTCGGACGTACCAGCGTATCCTGTGCTGCGAAACTCATGCGCTGTGCGGAACGTGAAGTACGCGCTGAACTCCTCGCTCTTGGCGATTGCTCTTCTCTACGTTTCGCACGTCCCTGCTCAGCCGCCGCCAACGCAGGAGAGCGCAAAACGAGCGGAGTTTGTTCGTTACGTCTCGCTCCCCTGCGTTGCATCTCACTATTTTTTGGCTTATCAAGTAGCATGAGTTTTCTCAATTTCTAACTGCTTAGAACATTCGCACTAAAAAGGCTTGACATAGAACATTTTTTCTAGTATAGTTTCTCTATAAGAGATTTTGCTATCAACTCGGTAGTTCGAGCGATGTATTGCTTCGCTCAGCCTGAGTATGTGCTAGCTTTTTATCCTCTCGCACAAAAAACCTTTCGATGAACATGTCCCATCAGATTGTTATGCAACCTGTAGGGGCCTGGTTTATCACGCCCTCGTCTCCATCGACACCGCTCACCCGCCGTTGAACACGCACCTCAATAATTTGCCGACATGGTGTATTGCTCCCAGGGCGTGATAAATCAGGCCCCTACACCCGCATCATCAATTGCCTACGGGCATGTCTGATGGCACGTTATAATGCCACATCAATTGTTCCGCGATAGACTTCCATAAGGGTGCCGCCGCTGTTCCACCGAAGATCGCTGTTCCACCTGCGATTGTTGCAGAGGGGCGATCTATCTTGACAAGAACGACAAATTGCGGATTCGATGCTGGCAAGAAGCCAGCCATCGACGCCTCAGTCTGATCGTCGCTTAGTCCCTGTGTCGTCGCCGTGCCCGTCTTTACCGCGACGCTGTAGCCCGGAAACGTTGCCTGTTGATTATAGTTGGCGGCACTTACTAGCATGCCGTTCAGCATTTTGGCGGTGTTCGCGCTAATCACGCGTCGCATTGCTTTAGACTGCGTCGTCGTAACATGTCCGTTGTTATTGATTGACTGCACGAGATAAGGCTGCATCATTACGCCGCCGTTGGCGATTGCCTCGTAGACCATCGCCATTTGAAATGGTGAGGTCGAGATGCTCTGTCCGAATGCCTGTCGCGTCAAATCGCTCGGAGACCAACCGCTGGATGTATTCGTGCGATATGCTCCTGCTTGCTCCGGTCCATCAATGTTGTATTTTTGTCCAAAGCCGAAGCGTTGTACATAGGGATAGTAGTGGTTTGCACCGAGAATATTGTGCGCCACATACGCAGTACCGACATTCGCTGAATGCTCCAACACTTGCGTCATCGTCTCCACGCCGTATTGCCTATAGTTCCAGTTCGAGACCATTGGCGCGTCGGGAAACGTAATCGTACCGTTATCGGTAAACGATGTATCAGGCGTAATCAATCCTTGATCGAGACCAGCCGCCATCGTCACGGACTTCATTGTTGACCCCGGCTCGTAGGTGCAGTACAGTGTCGGGTTGAAGAATACCGAGGCACTATCGACACAACCTGTTTGCGTTGCGTAATCGCTATAATGATTCGGGTCGAAGCTTGGTGCCCCAGCCATTGCAACGACTGCGCCTGTGCGAGCGTTGAGTACCACAACCGAACCGCTCTTCGCTTGCAACTTCTTTATAGTATCTACTAACGCGGTTTGCGCCACATATTGGATAGTGCTATCAATCGTCAACGTGATATTTGCCCCCGGCACCGGTGCCTGTCCAGAACTTGCACCCACCGTAAGTGGATGATTATTCAGGTCGGTCTCCGCCGTGAGACTACCATCCTTGCCAGCAAGCAAACTGTTGTACTGTCCCTCAATGCCATATTGTCCCGTCGCATTCGAGTCCACATAGCCCAATACCTGCGCCGCTAAATCTCCACCTGGATATGAGCGGAGCGGATTCGGCTGTAAGAACACATCTGGCAAGCTACTTGATAGCTTTCGTAACTGCTCACTCTGCTCGGGCGTGATTGGTTGTCGATTGACACGCAACGTCCACACTTCCAGGTCGTAGTCGTTAATCAGCTTGTCTTCCGAGAGATCGGGCAAGACCTGATGCAACGTGTGTACCATCGCTACCCATTTATCGTGTGCATTGTCGTCATGCTCAAAGTCTACGCGGAACTGGCGCGGCTCGATATATACATCGTCGCGCATCACATTAGTTGCCAGTAGATGTCCTTGCGAATCAAAAATGAAGCCGCGAGGTGCCTTCAACGGCAAATTGTGCGTATGCTCATCGCTAGCAAGTTGTGCCAGATGCGGTCCATTCAACACCTGCCAGTAGTACAAGCGACCCAGGAGGAGCAACATGCCACCACAAACAAGCACAAAGACCAGCATCTGCCGTCTTCGTGCTCTTTGCAGTTCTACGTTCATGTGTAGCCTCCTTGCCTCAAGGTTTACGGTTTGCAGGGAGACCGCAAGGGTCTCCCCTACATATTAGGCGAAGATGTAGGGGAGACCCTTGCGGTCTCCCTGCACCTAGCATCCTCCCAGGTTAAGGTTGTATGTTCTGGTTGTCCTTTTGCAGCGGTTTCAAATTCTTTACTGTGATAACCTGCACGTTTTTCGGATCGGACGGGACTAAGCCCATTTTTTTTGCTTTGTCTGCGATATACGCTGGTGATTGCTCTTGCGAAATGTTGTTCACAAGGTCTTGATTCTGGCGTTGTAGTTTGTCTTGCTGCGCCTGCATTGTTTGAATTTGCTGATTGGCTGCAACCGCCTGCCCTACTTGACTTAGATAGAGAACCGCCATCAGTCCGATGAGTAGAACGCTGGTCATGCACAACGCAACCGGTCCCATACGGAAGAAAAATGGGTAGAGCTGTCGTCGGCGTTTTGCCGCTACGATGGGTTGCGCCACTACCTCGATAGGTGAACTTATTTTCTCTTTCAAGCTATACATAGTGTTGCGTTCCTTCTTCCTATCAGGACTGCTCCCTGTGCATATTGACCTATATCACTGGACTCCCCACTTCCCCATCTCTGTTCTCTTTATTGGGAGTTGCTTATTACCTCTGCGACCCGCAATTTGGCACTACGGGCGCGGGGATTATATTCGATTTCCTGTATTCCTGCTATTATGGGCTTCGATGTAAGAATATGCAGTCTTGCTTTATGTCCACAGATACAAACCGGTACCTGTGGTGGACAGATGCAATCGGTAGCCTCGCGCCGCATAAACGCTTTGACTATTCGGTCTTCCAACGAGTGAAATGCGATAATCGCCATTCTGCCGCCGCTCTGCTTCTCGCCTTCGGATATCGCTTGCTCGTTCGGTATCGCTAACAGGTCTTCTATCTGTGGGAGGACCGTTTCCAGTCGATCCAATTCTTGATTGACAGCTATACGTAACGCTTGAAAAACGCGCGTCGCTGGATGAATAGTTCCCGCTTTGAACGGGACTCCGGCTGCCGCGATTCTCGCAAGCTGCGAAGTTCGCGTAATTGGCTCCTGCTCTCGATTTCGCACGATGCGTCGTGCGATCTGGCGCGAACGCTTCTCCTCACCATACTTCCAGAAGATGTCTGCTAACTCTTGCTCACTCGCGCTATTCACCAGATCGGCGGCGGATGTTTCAAGCGTCTGGTCAAGACGCATGTCCAGTGGACCGTCCGCCCCAAATGAGAAACCGCGCTGTGGATCGTCCATCTGATCCGAGGAAAATCCTAGATCGAGTAGTACACCCTGTACCGACGAAAATCCGTTTTCCTGTGCGATACGACTCATATCAGCAAAGTTTCCGTGTGCCAGTACCAAGCGTCCGTTCTCTACGAACTCTGGGAGACGCGCCCGTACTCGTTGCAAAGCCTGTTCATCGGTATCAATACCAAGCACGCGTCCACTGGGTGCCGAACGCTCAAGAATCGCCGATGTATGTCCACCACCGCCAAGCGTCCCATCTATATAAAGACTACTCGACCTCGGCTGTAGATAGTTCAACACCTCTTCAAGCATTACCGGTATGTGTTGTGAATGTTCCATTGACTGATCCTGGGTGTGATAAATCAGACCCCTACATGTTTCCGTTTAGAAGGGCACTGTATTTCCTTCGGCATCAAGGCGTTCCTGGTAGGCTTGCCATGTGGCGCGGTCCCAGATTTCAAAGTGGTCACGCACACCGACGATTGTCGCTTCGCTGTCTAGCTTCGCGTATGTACGTAACTTCGCGGGAATAACCATACGCCCCTGCGCGTCTAGCTCTATCTCGCTTGCGCTCGGATAAATGCGCCGCTCGAAGTCGCGTAACTCCTCGCTTGTCCGACCTGCCACCAGTTCATTCGACTTCTCTTCCCAGCGATCAAGCAAATACACGGCAAGACATGTACCCATGCCTTTGCTCAAAACGGCTCCACGACACGCCTGGATTTGTGCGCGAAACATCGCGGGCACCGCCATGCGTGCTT
>CAXUGH010000082.1:0-17953 GCA_964250365.1 uncultured Ktedonobacteraceae bacterium | reverse complement strand
CCATAATTGTTGATATTCTGGCGATAGGTCTCCGGCAAAGGAGAAGAAAGGCGAAAAAGAAATTTTGCGTATTCGTCATTCAGTGCATTACTCTTGAGAACGCCGCCCCACTGTTGCCAATCTTGCACAGGTTTACGCAGCATATTATCCGCAACGTAGACATTCTCGACGAGAACGGGACCATCATTGACCCCAAGCGTCTGAATTCGTTTTACAACTGGCGTGGGATCGTTCGCGGTCACAAGCGCATCGGTGAGATGGCAGACAAGTGGCGCGGGACTACGCTGGTACTCGATGAGACAGGACTGTAGCAACTGCTCAACAGAGGTAAAACCTGCTGCTGTATCTGTCTCACCGCCTGCACTTAACACAGGTACACCAAATCGCACGATCTCTGAGAGATCACGTATGCCGCCAAGCACGTCGATTACCTCGGTACTATAGGCAAAAATGGCGACTTTGTAGCGTTTCTGCACAATGCCATCGCGCATAGAACGCCGTACCATGTCTTTCACCGCGTTTTTCAGAGCTTTGTTGACCAAATCTATTTTTGTTGTCGGACCACAATAATCATTCATAGAGTGGCTAGCATCGATCAAATAGATAATAAGTGCTGGCGTCAACGTGGTCGCTGGTCGTGTATAGGTATGTATATCCATAAATTTTCTATCATTTCAATGAGTGGTACATCTGAGGGTGCGATAATGAACGTTGACACAATAATTGTTAATTGATCCTTGCAATCGAACCCTTGCGTCCAATAATATTCACGGCTATTGTACACAGGCGCAAGCAAGATAGCAAGCCGAAACAAAACTCTTTTTTCTCGCATTAACTATATTGGACTCTCTTGTTGCCTTCTGTTATACTACTTAGCGTGTCCTACGTTTCTATCACTCGCCTATAAGGAGATATATTCATGACAGGTCCTCGCATCTTTGTCTGCCATAAAGATGAGATAGAGAGAGACCGTCTCTTCGCGCAGCAATTGATAGATGATCTTCGCAATGCAGGAAATGAGATAGCAACTTTGGAGGGTATCGAGAAGGAGACAGGCGATGAACAATTTCACGACATCCTTCAACAAACGCTTGCAACGTGCGAATGGGTTGTACTCGTACTGACACCAGAGGCTCTGCAATCTCCAAGAATAGCAATGGTTGTAAATGTCGCGCTGACTCTCATCATGCGAAGAAAGTTGCGTGGTCTCTTTGCTATGCTTGCGGCACCTCTTGAGCAACAAGAGATGCCGCCGACGTGGACAACAATCCGCAAGTTTGACGCCACACAGGACTATCCAAGAGCATTAGCACGTTTGCTACTTACCTTGCAATCGTCTTCCGCAACGTCAATCTCTCAAGTACCTCCAATCTCCTTACATCCAGAAACCTCTATGGACAGCCAACCTACCCAACCGCTACAGTTTCTGGACGGAAAGCCTTTGCAGTTAGCAAACAGAAAAACGCCATTGCCACTGCTCAATTTAACAGCGGCACCTCAAGACTTTCAACGCTGGTTTGTGCCACTTATCATTCTCTTCATTCTTATACTGATATTAAGTCTTCTGTATTCAATACATGTTTTTTCAGCACAATCGGTTTCACCGTCTCCAACTCCGATTGTATTGACAACGCCAGCACCGACCGCAACTTCAACATCCAACGCTACGGCAACAGCAAAGGCGTTGTTTGCCAATCCACAAAGGCTATATGAAAGTGTTACTCGGAGTAAGCCCTTACTCAATGATCCATTAAAGAATCCTACTCTCAACAACTGGATGATTGGTGCTAATCCAAATGGAGGCTGTGCGTTTCTTAACGGTGCGTATGATGTTACATCGCTGCATTTGGACAATCGTCAGACATGCCTCATACAAGGTAGAACGTTTCGCAATATTGCACTGCAAGCACAAATGTCTTTTGCTACTCCTGATAATACTGGTAGTCCATGTGGGTTAATCGTGCGTATGCAAAATCAGGTAAGCGCATCGTTCCGCTTCAACCTCTATGCAAATGGTCATTATGAACTTATTGGGGCCGGTCTTGGTAATGGCAAGACGAACACGCTGGGCACTGGAAACATTGCATTTTCACCTCATCAAACTATCACACTTGCCGTCTTTGCAAAGAACAGTCAGTTTTATGTCTATGCCAATGGCAAATATGTTACAACGGCTACGGACCCTACCTATGGCAAAGGCAAGATTGGCTTTGTATGTCGAGATAAAGGTGCGCCCGTTGAGGCAGTTTTCAGTAACGCTAAAGTATGGTATATCTAAATAGGAGCAGAGAAATGAGCGCGTCTCGCGTCTTTGTAAGTTATACTTCTCAGGCAGACAAGCAATACGAGCAATTCGTATCAAGGCTAATGAGTGACCTTCGCGGCGCAGGTGCTGATGTTATCACAGATGGAGGAAGCGTTTCTGATGCAGCTTTTGTGCAGACGCTTAATCAAGAGTTGCCGACGTGCCAGTGGTTTCTTCTCATCGAGTCACCCGATGCAGTGCAATCTCCACGCATTCAAATGGCGGTCAATACTGCTATTAACCTGCTCTCACAACGACAACTACAGGGCGCATTTCGTGTAGTGGCAGAGCAGACGCAAGTACACGATGTGCCGCCATTATGGACAAAGTTACGAACATTTGACGCAACTAATAACTATACGACAGCCTTTACACAGCTCGTGACAGCCCTTCGGCTCAAAACGAAGCATGCAACAGTATGGACACCAGTAATACCAGCACGTACTCCCGTTCAATCGGGATATGACAGACCAACTGGCTCACCGCGCCCTCCATTTTTGCGCTCATGGAGAGGACGTACAATACTAGGGCTTATCGCGCTCCTTCTATTGAGTCTCATCAGTATACCAGTGTTACGTGCAACATTGTTCGCATCACCTCCGCATGCCAATACCACACCTACCACTTTTGGTTCCGTTCGTTTTAGCAGCTCGAATAGTCAAGACATCAATACCATAGATGACACGCTTCAAGTTACTCTCACTGGCCTCGCGTCTCCCACAAAGGGCAAGAGCTACTATGGTTGGCTACTGCCAGACAAAGGACAACTAGATGCCAATCCCATTTTGCTGGGAAAGTTGCCGCTACAACACAATGCAATTCATTTCAGCTATGTCAGTCCTTCTCATACCAATCTCCTTGGAAGCACAAGTCGCTTTCTTATCACTGAGAATGACGCAAACTTCTCTCCTGGCACATTGTCGGATAGAACACAGTGGCGTTACTACGCTGAAATTCCGCAGGTGGGTCAGGGAGCGACGAATCAGAGCTTACTAGACATACTTCGTCATCTACTGGTCTCCGATCCACGCCTTACTCAAGCATCTTTGCAAGGGGGATTAAATATCTGGCTCTTGCAGAACTCCCGTAAGGTGCTTGAGTGGTCAACGGCGGCGCGAGGTAGTGCAGGGATACCTACTGCGCCGGCACTCATGCATCGACACTTTATACGTATTCTTGACTACTTAGATGGTGCAACCTTTGTACACAATGATGTGCCAGCCAATACGCCCATCTTGACCGATCCTCAGATTACCAGGGTCGCATTACTCACAATCGATGCAACGCATCAAGACACGCAAGGGCTTGTAGACACTATCACACAATATCTGCATACTATGGCGAATGCACCTGGTGCTACTGACGCTTCAAGAGACCATATCACAAGAATTATTAGTGAGCTTGGCGGCGTCAAAACTGAACTTGAGCAGGTACACCAGGATGCTAAAAAGCTCGTTGGAATGAGCGATCAACAATTGGCAACTTCGACGGCTACTTCCCCGCTGGATAACCTTGTCACGCATGCAAATAATGCATATGTTGGTCAAAGTAATAGCGATACAGGGACTCAAACGGGCGGAGTCATTGGAATAAGCGATGAAATTGGCTCACTAGCGTCGGTAGATGTTGTGCGTTATACAGCGTAACAAAGGAGTTTTGTGTCTATGCGTATCGTTTCTTTACTGGCAAGCGCGACAGAGATGATTGCCGCGTTGGGTTGTCTTGATTCCCTGGTTGGTCGCTCACATGAATGCGATTATCCGCCACAGGTATTGCAACTGCCGCTTGTCAGCACAGTACAGATTGACACGGAGACGAGTAGCCAGGAAATCGACGCGCAGATTAAGCGGCTGGCTCATGAGCAAGAGTCGGTACAAAACAATGCGCTCAAGGCATTGAGCATTTACAGTATCAACGTGCCTCTATTGCAAGAGTTGCAACCAGACGTGATTTTCACGCAGACGCAATGCGAGGTTTGTGCCGTGAGCGAGCGTGATGTCACGTTAGCACTACAACAACTCACTGGTCTACAGCCACGCATCGTTTCACTGGCACCGTATCGCCTCACTGATGTGTGGGAGGATATTGTGCGCGTCGGAAAGGCATTGGGAAAACGCGAACAGGCAGAGGCCCTGGTACAGGAATATCAACAGCGACTGGAGCGGTTAGAGCAACAAACTACCGCTCTCAGTGCTGGTAGCAAGAAACCACGCGTCGCCGTTCTCGAATGGCTTGACCCACTGATGAGTGCGGGCAACTGGACGCCTGAACTGATTGGGTATGCAGGTGGCGAGAGTCTCTTTGGCGAAGTCGGAGTACACTCGCCCTGGTTGACGTGGGAGGCACTACAGGAAGCCGACCCAGATGTGATTGTGTTGTCACCATGCGGCTTTTCGCTTGAACGCACTCACGTTGACCTACCACTATTACAGCACCATCCATCCTGGCAAACGCTGCAAGCGGTTCGCAACGGGCGCGTCTATGCGATTGACGGAAACAACTATCTCAATCGTTCGGGACCACGCCTTATAGAGTCCGCCGAGCTATTGGCACGCGTCATCTGGGGAGAGCAATTGAGAGTTTCAGTTGACGACGCAGCATGGCAACAAATAAAGTAAGCACAACAAAAATGCTGTCCTTGTAAGGACAGCATTTTTGTTGTGCTTACTTTATTTGTTCACTTTGGGATCGTGCGCCCAGAAGAGGAGACCACCGACTACGAAAAAGCCGACGATCATCAGCACCATGACTGGTCCAACAACATTGGAAATATCCCATTGAAAGAGGGCAGAACCAAGCAAATAGAGTAACCAGACAAAGCCCAGGATGGGCACAATGAGCATCCAATTAAAGCGTGCATTGCGTGTAGCGAAGCGCGAAGGTTGTCGCTCACGAATCACATACTCATCGGGATTCAGCGGCTCCATAAAACACCTTTCCTTATCTTTATATACACGCACTCTAGGCATGTATATCTGTATTCAGGATGAAACAGAAGCGATCATTGCGTTCTCTAGGAAGGTGCTAGAAGAGACAACTTCCTGAACGTTGTTGTTATTATAGTCCCTGCTTATCCTTAATGCAACCGCTATCAGGTGAAATAAAAAAAAGGCCACAAACGGCCTACGCAACAGAAGTTTGGACAGGACTACTCGTCCAATCGGGAACATCAGAACTCGGTAACGGGTCAGAGGATGGGGACGATGTAAACGTGATAGTCGGTAGAGAACGGTGTTTGTTGAGGTAGCGGCGCAACTCAAGCGCATTGACTTGATACATACTACCATCGACGGCTGCTTCTATATATCCTTCAGCAATAGCATTACACAGGTCTGCAAACGTTGGGAAACGGTCAGGCATGAGACACCTCCCTACAAAATACTGGTACATCTCTCAAGTCGTGG
This sequence comes from uncultured Ktedonobacteraceae bacterium, assembly GCA_964250365.1. Classification (GTDB taxonomy): domain Bacteria; phylum Chloroflexota; class Ktedonobacteria; order Ktedonobacterales; family Ktedonobacteraceae; genus JBBQVS01. The sequence continues at coordinate 12,244 of CAXUGH010000082.1, read as the reverse complement.
AATGTGTATTCCATTACTATTTCTAGCACGAACAAGAGGGCGTTCAGGTTTCGTTATGTTCCATAGCTAAAAACACGAGCAATGCTGAGCTTATTTCGTCATGCGGCACATCCTGGCCTTTACTCTCCTTCCTCTGGTACAGTATCGTTCGGGTTATCTACTACGGCATCGTCGTCCAACAATCCCGCCATAGGTTCAATATACATCATTTGCCGTATAAGGTCAACCTGTTTCACGACATCTTTAATAGCAGGAAGCAGAATTTGCGAACTCTCCTCGCCGCGCACGACATAGACATCATTGCTACCAGTCTCCATAATATCTATTATCGTCCCTACTTCGCGCCCCGCCAGGGTAACAACGCGCATGCCAAGGATATCGTGTTGATAGTAGGAGTCTTGCGGCAATTTGGCGAGTTGGTCTAATGGAATGGAGAGGTCACTACCACGTAGCATATCAATAGCTGTCGTGTCATCTAGCCCCGCAAGTTTGAGGATCACCATATCACCTTTATAGGGGCGAACGGCGTTGATTTTGTAGGGGATGTGTTCGGGGCCAAGAAAAATAGTCTTGAGCTGCGCGAAACGGTCTGGTATATCGGTGAGCGAAAAAACCTTCAACTCACCGCGCACACCAAATGGAGCCGCTATTTTTCCAATAGTAGCCCACTCTGTCGAATCTTGTTTAGTCTTAGGCATAGCGGGCTACTACAAAATCTCTAGTGAGGTATGGCGGCCTTCACGCGCTCCACCAGCGCGTAATAGCGAACGCATCGCCTTAGCAACGCGCCCTTGACGACCGATCACCTTCCCGAAATCATCTGGCGCGACATGCAGTTCCAGTACCAGTGCATTGCGGTCATTGCGAACTTCGCGCACCTGTACAGCAGATGGTTCGTCAACCAGCGACTGAGCGATGTACTCAACCAATTTACGCATATCTCGACCTCACTGTAAAAATTTTATGATTGTGCAGATGCTGGCGCAGGAACAGTTGGAGTTTCCGTATTGGCGGTTTTTGTTTGTGTAAACTGCTGCATGATACCAGCACGTTGCAATAGGGAGGCAACCGATTCTGTAGGCTGTGCCCCATTTTTTAGCCAGCCGAGAGCTTTCTCAGCGTCGATATGAATTGCGGAAGGCTCAACCAGTGGATTGTACCAACCAATGTTCTCAATAATACGACCATCACGTGGGGAGCGCGAGTCGGCAACTACCACGCGATAGCTAGGGGTTTTCTTCTTACCCGTGCGTTTTAGACGAATTTTGACAGTCATGCGTTCTTTTTTTCACCTCTTCCCCACTTACGGGGCTATATTTTCGTGACGTTCGAGAGGAGTGCAGTGCATAACGAGATACAGCAACCTCAAACTACGGCTCGATTAGGATAGCACGAACGTTGTGTATTGTCAACGTTCAGGACATAGAATAGACGCCCAGTGTCCAAAGGAGTGTTGCTACCCCAAGCAGAACAGCAAAAGTACAGATAATCATTGTATGCTTCGTCATCTGCCATTCGGCACTACCTCGACTAGTCCATAGAGCGAGCAGCATGTAGACGGGGAAGACCTCCATATAGAAACGGGCACTGCTCTGTGTCGATGTGGTGCAGAGAGGCATAATCACAAACACAAGAGCAAAGATACCGTAGATTCCAGGCAATTTACGAAAGATAGGAATGAGTACGAGTAGAAACGCGAGAATGACAACCACATTTAAGCCATAAAAGGTCCAGTCGTAGGGGCTAGCGTTGCGCGGCTGCGTCAAGATATTGAAGAGTGATGACACGGGATCAATAAAGTTACGACCCCAACCGTATTTCTCCACCACCTCATATGGTCGAAACGTTCCAACTTTCCATTTGCCATAAACGGAAAATAAAGCCAATCCCAACGGTATTTGCAACAGAGCAAGGACGCCAAGCCAGAAGACGCGTCCACGTAATGCCAGCCAAATCCCTTGTAGACGCGAACGAAGCCATTCCTGGCTGTAACTCATAATAGCCTTCGGTTGCCCTTCAATCGGTGCATATTGTTCCGCCATGACCTGCCAGAACTCCCAGCCAACAACGGCGAGCAGAAGCAGTCCCTGGGGACGCGTGAGCGATGCTAGGCCACCGAGTAAGCCTGCGAGCCACCACACGCGCTGCCGTGCATAGTAGACACAGGCCAGTGAAAGCGCAAGAAAGAGGGCTTCGGGATAGACAGTAGAAAGGAAAAAGCTCATTGGAAAAAATGCAAGATACATAACTGCGCGGCTTGCAAGTTGTTTATTCAGTTCGCGTGCTGTAAGCTTATAAAAATAGAAGATAGCAATTATTGCTGCAACATTTGTAACAAGTAGGCCAGCAAATAGATACGCATTGGAATGCCAAGCAAGAGGAAATGCGACTATGCGTATTAGAATTGGATAAAGTGGAAAAAACGCCCAATTGCTTTGCCCATGCAACGTGTTCGCACCCCAATAACCATGCTGTGCAATATCCATGTAAAAACCGCTATCGAAGTTACTCCACATCCACCACAAGATAGAGGGGAAACGAGCATGATTTGGGTCAAGCACTATCGGCTGTTTACGGTTGACAAGCGGCTCCACATAATAGACCGTCACCACTCCAACCAACAACAATACAAGACGACTGATTATAAAGGGCAGCAAAGCATACGACCAGATTTGCAATAAAGTTGTGCGCCAACGAGGAGGTACCTCCTCTGTTGATTCTGTAATTTCCGTATGGTCTGCTTGAGCCGTGTTGAGTTGCTCATTCTCAACAACGGAAGTGGAAGTATTTACTTCCTGTTTGTCTGCTATTGACATGACTACCTCTTTAAGAAGTTATCCTGACCTCGACTGGTCTCATGAAAAATAAAAATCTTATTGATTAGACGTATAGTACAGTAAAATTATCACTTCACATACCTATTTTACTCATGGCGAGGACAAAATCGTAATAATGCTGTCCATACGGCTATAAAGCTTGACACGTTTCCGCTCTACCTCTACAATCATTTTCGATGTCTCTCTAATAATTAGTATTAACTTGGTATTAAGGAACTTATGGCTACTACTCTCACATCATCACAAGATACAGCCGCAAAACAACTCAATAAGCAACAGATTTTCAGGGAAAAAATTCTCTCTCTTCTTATTACATGGGAGCTATACCCCATCGCCTTTCTCGCTGCATTCTTACGCTTTTATGCTATCAATGCAACAACGTTTGTGGACGATGACGCAGTGGTGTTTCGCCTAGCACGCGATGCATTCGCACATGGATTATTTCCTATCACGAGTAACATGGCTTCGCTAGGCAACCTCAACCCGCCGATGGTAGTGTACCTCTTCATGATACCCGCTGCATTTAGCGCAAATCCACTGTGGGGCGAGGTTATGGTTGGTTTGCTGAACACCATAGCTGTTGTACTCACGTATGTCTTTACGCGCCGCTATTACGGACGCTTCGCCGGTATCACTGCCTCTCTACTCTTTGCAACAGCGGTCCGCGCTATCATTTATAGTCGCAATATCTGGCCTCAAAACTTCTTACCCTTTTTCACACTGCTGTTTTTATTCATGCTCTTTAGAGGTGTAGTTGAGCGGCGCAGAGGATGGTTTGCTCCTGCAGCGGTATTCATCTGTATTCTTTACCAATTGCATGGAAGTGGACTCTTTATGCTTGTTCCTTTTGCCGTCGCGGTGGTATTCGCATATAAAACTATTCGCTGGTACGACATAGTAATTGCTGCTGGTGCGGCACTCATTCTCTTCTCGCCATATCTCTACTGGGAATATCTCAGCCATTGGTCTGATATCCACATTCTTTTATCGGCCTCAAGGCACAAGGCACAAATCGACACCGATGCAATTGATTATTATAAGCACTCACTCAGTCCATATGTGAACGCGTTGGATATCAACGACCATAATGCCGACTGGCCCACCTATGCTTCGTCTATTTTCGTACAGGGCAGATTGCGCTATTTTAAGCTGCCACTGCTTCTCGACCTCGAATTCATGTGGCTACTATTGCATTGTAGCGTCGTCTTCGCAACACTCATCGCTCTGCTTCCGCAAAGGAAAACACAGGCGGCAGCAGAAAATGGCAATATACCGCGTAAAAGTTTTGCCTTGTTCGACTGGTGGAAGGATTTGTACGCGTCACCGTTTCGTCAAGGAATTCTCCTGCTACTTAGCTGGCAAGCCGTTTTACTCACGCTTTCTCGTCATACAATCGATCTCTTTCCGCACTATGTCATTATCTTCTTGCCCGGTCAATTTATCCTTATCGCTATTTTCTTGAGCAAAGGCGTCGAATTTCTCCAAAGTTATCGACCAGATGTTACAAAAATAGTACGCTATGGTTTGTATCTGCTGGTTATCCTTGTCACGCTGGCACAAGTGGTAGGCAGCGGGGGCGCGTTGATTGATAACTTGCATGGGCGTTTTAATCCGTACTGGTATCCAGGGTTTAACGACCTCGGCTCAATTCAAAATGCGCTCACACAAGCCGATTCACTTGCACAGGAACGCCATATTTCCCGTATCTATGTGCCAACGGTGCTTACCACATCTAACGCAACACGTCTCTTAGCAGAACAAATGAAAACACCTGTGACAACATTTGACGCGCAACGCTGTACTGTGCTGCCAGACCCAGCTTATGGTCCTGTTGTCTTTCTCAACGATGCACGCGATGGCTTGATAGACTCGCTACTGAAACGCTACACGTCCGCAACGTTAATCGAGCAACTGCCACACCTAGCAAATCCGCCATTTAATCTCTATGTGTTGACAACAAACCCCACAACTTCTGCCCAACCCTCTTCATATACCAGCGATATCCAGTTGCTTGACGCAAAGGCTACCGCCGTACCTGTGCCGTACACGAAGCAACAGGTACTCCTCACTCGCTGGCGTATTCTCAAATCAGCTACACCTGCGCCATTTACGACCTATAACTTTCATTTCAACATGCAATACGGAGCATCGACGCAAGAGGATTTCTTTTGCGGCAATTCGGCATTATGGAGCGGTGATGAAATGCTGACCTATTCCTCGGCAATGAATACAAGCACGCTTCCTTCTTCGGTACAAATTCGTGCGGCGTCTTTTATGTCAAGCCCAAGAAATGTTAAGCTCGGTGCATTGACGTTGACAACGTTTAATATTCTCGATACGCCCTGGAAAACCCTCGTGACGGGCGATGGAAGAGAGAATATCACGCTCCCTGTGGGAACATGATATTCTCCATTGTAAGAGCAAGAATTCATGACCTCTCGTGCTGCGTGCGGCACGAGAGGTCATGAATTCTTGCTCTTACAGTGTCTACTCAACCATACCAAACAGGGTATTGAGCGACTCCGCGAGCGTTGGATGTGCGAAAATGCCCTCTTCAAGCGTGGTGTATGGCACCTTGCCCATCATGGCGATTTGAAGCATTGCCATGACCTCACCGCCTTCTATGCCGAGCACGGCACAGCCAAGAATTTGTTTTGTATCGGGATCAACGATTGCCTTCATCATGCCGCGCGGCTCGTCTACCTCAAGGGCACGAGCGACGTAGTTCATTGGCATTTTGGCAACCTTGAAATTGATACCTTGCTGTTTCGCCTCGGTCTCGGTGATACCTACACGCCCAAGTTGTGGATCCATGAACACGGTATAGGGGACGAGGCGATTTTTGATGCTAGCATGTCCGTGTTCGATGAGATTGGTACGAATAATGCGGAAATCATCGTAGGAAATGTGCGTGAACGCTGGCGGTCCCTTGACATCACCCAACGCATAGATACCCGCTACATTGGTTTCTAAGGTATCGTTGACCTTGATATATCCCTTATTATCTGTCTCGACTCCTGCGGCATTGAGGTTAAGTTTAGGCGTATTTGGCATGCGGCCCGTTCCCGCCAGCAGATGTGTACCATCTATTGTGCGTGTCGAACCATCACTTGATTTGACGGTCAAGTGGATGGTGCCATCGGCATCTTTTATAACCTGCGACGGATTCGTTTCGAGCAGCAACTCAACGCCATCCTCACGCAAAATCTTCTCGACCTCTTCGGCAATATCAGGGTCTTCGCGTTTCAACAGTTGTTTGCCGCGCTGTACAATCGTGACTCGACTCCCGAAACGCCGAAACATCTGCCCAAACTCAACGCTAATATAGCCGCCCCCAATCGCAATCAGATGTTCGGGCACCACATCTAGCTCCATGATCGAGGTAGAGTCGAGGTAGGGCACTCCTTCCAAGCCCTGTATGTGTGGAGTAGAGGGACATTCACCTGTATTGATGAAAATAAGGTCGGCGGTGTGTTGTTGCACGTTACCATCGTTCATATGCACCTCTAAGGATTTTGGTGCAACGAACGTAGCCTCGCCCATCAGCAGGTCTACATTTTCTGATTTTTCGAGACGGCTCTGGCTACCGTTGCGAAAACTATTTACGATATCGCGCTTGCACTTCCTGACAACGGTCATATCAACACTAATCGGTCCCGTTTTCACGCCGTAGTCCGCACCACGACGCGCCATATACGCGACCTGTGCGCTAGCAACCATCGTTTTGGTTGGAGTACAGCCTTCATTGATACAGGTACCGCCAACATGTTCGCGCTCGATAATCGCAGTCTTGCGCCCAGACTGACCGAGGGCTGTTGCGAGTGGACCTCCAGCCTGTCCTGCTCCAATAATAATAGCGTCGTAGTGGGCCATGTTATTTTCTCCTCTGTGATACATATTTTTTTATGGCAAATGCTGGTCTTCTTCCGATGTACTCCGTTGTGTACGGAGTACCGCGTGCGGCGAGTTGAGCAATGCATCCACCACGCGCTGTCGATGTTTCGGTAGCGTGTTTTCGGGCATGGCACTCGGCGCGAAATAACGGCATTCGCGCGATTCTTCTGTCGAGGTCAATGTGCCTCCGGTCGCGCGACACTGAAACGTCAGCACCACCTCTTGCTTTTGAGGCTTAGAATAAACGCCGACCAGATGCTCTACCTCGACCTCTAAGCCTGTTTCCTCGCGTACTTCACGACTCACGCCCTCTTCGACGGTTTCGCCTATTTCCAGGCCACCGCCTGGTAAGTTCCACCACTCAATATCACGGCGCAAGGCCAGCAAAATTTCACTGCCGCGAAAAATTAGTGCATAGACACCGATACGAAATTGTCGTGGACTGCTTGCCGCGTCAAAAGCCTCTACCATATGCTCCCCTTAACACTATTCATTATAAGCGGTAAACTCTATAAGCATTATCGTGCAGTACATCTTGAGCAAGAGAGAACGCTTGTAGCTCATCTATTTCATCGGCGTCGATCATCTCTTGCAACACCTGAGCAAGCACACTACGTCCACGGAGAGCTGCCGCCCAATGCATTTCGGGAACGTTGATACCATCAGAACTGTACATCAATTTACTGGCGGGCGCAACGCTGAGAGCTTGTCGTGTGAAGGCGAGCATCTCTAACTTCTCAACAAACGGAATAGTGTACGACAAATCAAAGTAGACATGTGGATAGACCGCCGCGAGATACGCTCCAAGTTGTGTATATGGATAACTTTCATGCAGCAGAATAATTGGCATTGTTTGATAATCGCGTCGTTCCAGTACGTCTCTTAAATGAAGTGGGTTGCCGAGGCGCATATCTGTATCGTTATCGCCGTAGCCCGTGTGAAACTGAATAGGCACCTGTTGTTGAGCGGCTTGAACGAAGGCGATGTGAAGCAGGTAGTCGATTAACGGTTTGTGAGCAAGCCGAAATTGTTTTTGTTGCGTCACGGCCTCTCTACGCGCTTGCTGAAACGAAGCCACCACCTCACCCTTGCTCCACTCGACAATCTGTAGCCCTGTGCGATAGGCAACGATACTTTTCAGGGCGCAATATCCCTTCGCACGCACATCGCTAACCTCGGCGGTAAAGCGGTTCACGACCTCATTGAAGTCATCATGAGCAACAACCAAACGTTGCATAATCGTTTCGAGACGCAGCATCTTGATGGTTCGACAGCCTGCAATCTGACTCATCTGTTCAGGAGAGTAACACACATTCGGTAGTGGATAGGCTGGGTCAAGGATAAGCGTGTCGATGGAGGCGGCTGAAACGAGTTGTTGCAGCAGTTGCTCCGCACTTCTGGTATTACGCGCCACAATAATAGCATCCTCACGCGCCTCACAAGAGTAAAATGCCGCCAGTTGACGCAGCATCCATAGATAATAAATCGTATGAGGCACATGCTCTGCTGCGATACTGGCGTCGGGCGACTCGGTAAAATAGCGACGAAATTCCGCAACGTCCATTCGCTGCTTCAGCAGGATGGGGTGACAATGGTTATCGACGACAGGAATTGCTGTAAGGTCTAACATGCGACACGCCTCCTGATTTTGGTGTGTTCAGCATAGCACGTTCTTTATCCTCTGGCAATTTTTCCTTTGATAATTTTTCGTAGGGACCAGATGTATCGCGTCCGTTGCTCAATTTATTGAGCGAGATTCTTGTCAATCAAATATACAAGACGCTTCAACACGATCTCGCGTGATAAATCACGCACCGGACGCGATAAATCTGGTCCCTACGAAATTCGTTATATCAAGTTCGCTTTGAGAATGTATAATATAGGAGTAACTTTTTATCAAGAAGGACTCACTCATGTACTTACGTAGCCCCTGTTAATTCTCTCGCATCCTCAATTGCTCGCCTGAGCATGCATATCGCCTTCACATCTGGATCGTGCTTAGAGCAGTCCAGCATATTCGTGCGCCTCCTTTCTCAATATGCACATCTCATCGTTACATCCATTTTGCATGTTTTTAGAAGGGAACGCAATCATGCGTACTTGCACATTTTTCTCTCGTCTTCGGCACGTATCAATTCTGAACACAACATTGCTCAGTATGGGTCTGTTTGATGAAGTCATCGCTGGTTTCTCAGCCATTGGTCTGCCGCTCTTTCGGGAGCAGTTGGGGCTGAGCTATACACAAATTGGCCTCATCTTTACAATCTCAGCACTGTTTGGCATGGTACTGGAACCTTTAATCAATCTGCTCAGTGAGCGAGGCTCTAAACGCTACTGGATACTAGGTGGGCTATTGGTTTCCATATTCGGTTTTCTCTTAAAGGCAAGCACATCATCATTCGTTTTACTGCTACTAGCGTTTATCATAACGTCACCTGCAGGAGATGCGTCGATAGGACTGTCACAAGCGGCACTCGTAGAGCTTGCGCCGACACGAGCAACACAAGTAATGGCACGTTGGACATTACTCAGTAGTATCGGCGACCTTTTGGCTCCACTTATTCTTGTAGCGATAGTAGGCATTCATCTAGGATGGGCAGGACTATGGGAGCTTGCTGCAAGCCTATGGCTCGTTGTTACTGTTATTGTGGGCATACATCGCTTTCCAAAACTGTCTAAAGCCGTTGAGAATGAGGAAGGCACAGCCACAAAAACACTGCTTGCAGGATTACGAGAGGCATTGCAAGATTCAATTTTGCTGCGTTGGTCGCTTCTCACGGTTATTCCTACGATGGTTGACGAGGTGTTTCTGGTATTTACGGCATTGTATCTACGCGATGTCGTGCATGCGAGTCCTGAAGCTGTTGGAATTGTTATAGCAATTCACACAGCGGGAGCATTGCTAGGTCTCTTCGCGCTAGACCGTTTTCTGCTACGATGGAGTACGCCACGCCAACTTCTGCTATGGCTCTCGCTCCTCGTGCTTGTTGGTATGCTCTGTCTTCTGAGCTTTTCCTCATTGTGGGCGGCGACACTTGCGCTCTTTGTTATTGGATTAGGAGTTTCTAGCTGGTATCCGCTTGCAAAAGGACAAGCATATAGTAGATTTCCAGAACGTGTCGGCACAGTACGAGCCGTAATCAGTCTATTCGCCGCAGTCGATGTAGCACTTCCAGGTCTTGTAAGCATTATCGTAGCCCGTTTTGGGCTGATAGAAGGACTCGGATTTTTAGGATTAGCACCTGTACTGATGTTATTCCTTCTTGTAGGTGTTCGTGATAGCAAAAAAAGAGAATGACCAAAAGTTCGTCTCATTGAAACTTCTATTCTGTGTCATCCGTGTATTACATAGATACCTATGTGTAATCTTTATTGAAAAAAGCTATTGTACGGCGTATATGTCGTATAAAAAAACGGATACATTAAAGGAGACGTTTAAGGATGAACAATTTTTTGAAGGGCTTACTTGTTGGAGCCGGTATTGGTTTGCTTGTTGCTCCTATGCGCGGCGAAGAAATGCGTAAGCAGATTGCTCAACGCTTCGCAGAGTTGCGTAATTCTCTGCCAGACAATCCACAGTTGAACCAGTACACACAGCAAGTAACAAACACCGTTTCACAGGGCGCAAGCAACCTGAAGGACTATGCACAGCAGGCAGCTTCAACAGTGAAGAGTTCCGCGAACAACCTAAGCGACATTGCACAGAACGCAGCTTCGACAGTGAAGCAGACAGGTCAGAATGTTGCGGACACCACAAAGCAGACAGCGGCGAACGCGAAGTCGAGTGCTACAACGTCAACTACCAACCCCGCAACGAACGGCACGACAACCAGCGCACCTTTCCCAAGCGCATATCCTGATTATGTCAACCCTGAGACAAATCCAAACGCATAAGCATTGGTAAAACAAGTCAAAAAGATACGGTGGAGCAGTGTTGCTGCTCTACCGTATCTTTTTGACTTGTGAGGAACTAGATAAGTTCAAAGTAACGACGACGGTCCCAGTTTGTTACGGCCTTCTCGTATTCTCTTACCTCCCAGCGACGTGTGGCGGCAAAGTGCTCGACGAAATCAGCACCAAGGTACTCCTTCGCAACCTCGCTTCTCTCGAACAAGTCGGTTGCATCAGTCAAATTGCGAGCAAGCGGTGAAATGCGTCCCTCTTCAATCGCCTTTGCGACGACAACTGGGTCGTAAGCATTTCCTTCGAGACGCGTGGGTAGCTCTAGCTTGCGCTCTATTCCGTAGAGGCCGCTTGCAATCATAGCAGAAAAGACGAGATAGAAGTTAGCATCAGCACCAGGAACGCGATTCTCGATACGAATGGCGCGTTTGCCATTGTTAATGACACGCACGGAGCAGGTACGATTATCCATGCCCCATGTGGTGTTGAGCGGTGCCCATGTGCCTTCTATATATCGCTTGTAAGAGTTGATGACGGGAGCATACAGCACCATAAACTCTGGTAGCTTATTCAATACGCCCGCGAGAAACTGGCACATGGTAGCGGACATATGCCCTTCCGCACTCTCGTCCCAGAACACATTGCGCTCTCGGTTTACGTCCGACAGGCTCATATGCGAGTGTCCACTGCTACCATCCTCTTGATCATTCCATTTCGCCATGAAGGTCGCGGCGTAGTCCTGCTGATAGCACATCTCTTTGACACCCGTCTTGAACCGTACAGTGTTATCGGCGGCGGTGAGTGCATCGCTATAGTGAATATTCATCTCATACATGCCGGGACCATGTTCGCGGTTATAGCCCTCGATCTCAACGCCAGAGTCGCGCATCATGCGAGCAATACGCCCCAAAAGTGCATCGTCCGCACTCGCTTGGCTCACGGCGTAACAGTTCATGCCGGGATTGAGGGGAGTCAAGTTAGGACCGAAATCCTTCTCACGGAGCGACATCTGATTTTCGCGGAAGAAGCGGAACTCTAGTTCAGAGGCCGCCAGTGGCGCAAAGCCCATCGAGGCCGCACGCTTCATCAAATTTTGTAAAATGCCGCGCGGCGAAATAGTGACGGGTTCACCTTGCTCTGTCCATAAGTCACAAATACAGGATGCAACGTTCTCTTCCCACGGCACAAGCGCGAACGTGGCGAGATCGGGCTTCATCACGATGTCCGCGAAACCGCGCTGCCAGTTGCTAAATTTGAGATTTGGTAGCACGTTCTCAGCAATATCCCAACCGAAAAGCACGTCACACTGCGCGAAGCCATCCTCTAACGAGTCGAGGAAGAACTTTGCCGCGACTCTTTTGCCACGATAGACGCCCTCGACATCGACAGCACCTACCTTTACATACTCTATTTTACCCTCGTCGATGAGTTGCTTAATTTCGGTAGTATCCATACACCAATACCATCCTTTCTATTTACAAGCAGTCTACATGTTTATATCTCAAAATACAAGAGCTATTTAATCATGGCATGTAGAGGTCTTATTCATTACACCCTGGACCAGCATCACAAGCCGTTCCAGGGTGTAATGAATAAGACCATTACAGATG
>CAXUGH010000081.1:0-17988 GCA_964250365.1 uncultured Ktedonobacteraceae bacterium | reverse complement strand
CTCACACCAGCGGTGTTTCACATCCTATTATCCCTCGTGGGAACTGAGCGGCATGGCTACGGCATTATGCAGGAGGTCGTGCTACACACGAATGGCGAGTTGCGAATGGGACCAGGGACGTTGTACGGCTCAATCAAGCGCATGTTGAATGATGGCTTGATTATCGAGTCGGGAGCGCGACCCGATCCCGCACTGGACGATGAGCGGCGCCGCTACTATCGACTCACGGATTTTGGGCAACGTGTGGCTCAGGCCGAGGCTCGGCGGCTGGAACAGTTGGTACGTGTGGCTCAGAGCAAGCAGCTCTTGCCAGGGTTGGATACAACGGGAGAGCGTGCATGAGTACACGACCTGGACTACCGCGACGCGTTCCGCGCTCCGAAATGTTGTATCACGCTCTCTTATGGCTGTATCCGCCATCGTTTCGCCGCATGTATGGACGCGAGATGCTGCAAACGTTTCGTGATTGCTACCGCGATAGTGTGCAGCATGAGGGCGTAGCAGGACTTGTAGCATTGTGGAGGCTTGTCCTTCCCGATGTTGTTGTTAGCGTTTGCTCTGAGCAGGTCAGAGCAGGCATCAGTCTGTTGAGACGTTTATCAGGTTTGCAAGAAAAGGAGTATCGACTTATGAGTTTACTAACACTGGATACCGCTGCCCGTACCCATATCGGGCTGAAACGCGCGAACAATGAAGATAACGTCGTCACCGTTGTACCGACAGATGCACAGGTGATGGCGCAAAAAGGAGCGTTGTTCGTCGTAGCCGATGGTATGGGGGGTCATGCTAAAGGTGATGTTGCAAGCGAACTTGCTGTAAATACGATACGTGACACTTACTATCAGGATACTCGGAGTGATATTGCGACTGTATTACGCGAAGCTGTCGAGCAAGCTAATAAAGTCATTTTTGATAGCGATAAGCATATGGGTACAACCTGCGTTGCGGTCGTTCTCAAAGAGAGTACTGTTTATATTGCCAATACTGGTGATAGCTTCGTCTACTTGATTCGCACTGGACAGATGCGACAACTCGCGGAAGACCATTCGTGGGTGGCGGAGCAGGTGCGTACCGGTGCAATGACGAGGGAAGAGGCCGAGGCTCAAGGCAAAGGCAATGTGATTGTACGCTGTCTCGGTGAGACACGCGATGTAGAGGTCTACGTTGGCACGGAGCAGGTGCAAGACAAGGATATTCTCGTGCTATGTACCGACGGCTTGCATGGACTGGTGAGCGAGGACGAGATACGCGCAATCGCTGAGCAGTACGAGCCGGAGGAGAGTGTGCAACGCTTGATTGCTCGTGCGAACGAGAATGGTGGTACCGACAACATCACCGCCGCCGTGATACGCGTTTCACTCTCATAACAAAATGGCACATCGAAAACATTCTTGCGACATTTTGTCGCAAGAATGTTTTCGATGTGCCATTTTGTTATGCCTTTATATCTGCTCCATCATCATGTATAATGATGTTTCCGGTATGCTCGACATGCACCTCTTCACGCTTTAACTCGCCGGATATCTCTCTGTTCTCCTGTACCTGCTGTTTGCGTACTATAATCTCCTCGATTACAACAGGCTGTTTTGTGAACAACACCCGTTCCTCGCGCACGAGGACGCGAATGGTATCACTATTATCGATCCTCTCTCGACCATTAGTAACAGGAGCATTCGTTGCATTGGAAGTATCGCTACGTTCGAGGGAAGGTGTCTGAGGATTAGCTGGATTGCCTTGCACGGGCAGACGTTCGATAGTCACCTCTTCGCGCATGACTGGTATGGTAAAGGTTTTGTTCTCGGTGATGACACGCTTGCGAATAACCACCTCGCTCGTTTGCACGAAATGTTTGTCTACGTGAAACTGCTCTTCGCGCACAGGCACAACCTGTCCACCGCCACCGATACGATTCGTGTCCGTTGAAGCATCGTAGGCACCATATTGATAGAGAATCTCTCTTGCCTGTCTCTGCTGCCCGTTTGATTGAACCGCGACAACGTAGTTTCCCGACTCAATTTCCTGCTGATAATAGGCAATAGTATCCTGTCTCACACCCGCTTGTGCCAGTTCGTCGGCGGTATCGGTGGTTGTTGTAGTCTGCTTTGACGAAAAGAGGTTCCTGAGACCTTCTAGCACATTGTTGCTGCTATGTCCCAGGAGATGTACCTGGTCATCCGTGAAGCCCGCTTGATGTAATTCATGTATTGCTGTTTCGGCGAGAGAGTGGTCTCGGAAGACGCCGATCACCGTGGATTGTTCTGTCGTTGACATAGGTACGCTTCCTTTTTATGATGTGTATAGAGACTATAGAAATTTTGATAGAAGTCTCTTAATACACGGGCGGAACGCTTGAAAAGTTGCGTTTTACGGTTGAAGATAAATCTGGTCCCTACGAAGCCGTCTAATGGGTGTATGTGTATAGATTGCCGTCGCGTGCCCCAACCAGTACCCAGTGAGAGAGAAGGGCTGGTGATGAGGTCATAGCACTATGCACCGTGATAGACTGTATCTGCTGTCCATTCGTGGTGTTCAGAACAGTTATGCCTCCATCTCCCGCTACAAAGGCATCACCTGTTGCAACATAGAGTGCTTTCCCTGAAACGGCAGGTGAGGCGTAGATGATGGTGGGTATGGCGGTGGAATGCCAACGAGTCTTTCCCGTGGATGCGTCGAGTGCCAATACTGTTGCTGAATGTCCCGTGAGACCAATCGTGTAGAGTACTCCGTTTGCGTAACTGGGCGAGCTAAAGACGCGCTGACCTACTTTCGTGTGCCAGAGAAGTTTTCCTGTTTTGCCGTTGAGGTTATAGACGTTGCCGTTCTTGCTCCCAACCACGACGTGTAGTTGTTTCTTGTTATCGGAATAGAGCAAAGGACCAGCACCAACATCCGTATCACCAACATCTTGAACCACCGAACGCCAGTGCCAGAGAACGTGACCCGTTTGCAAGCTCAAAGCCTCGACACCATCGTCGGGATCGCCCGTCCCTACATAAACCGTTTTACTCACTACGTCAATCGCGGGCGAACTCCAAACACCACCACCTGCTTTGCCGCCCTGCTCTATATAGGCACGCCAGCGCATCTTCCCAGTTGTCGTATCAAAGGCTAGAACCTGACCCGCTCGCTTCGGGTTTTCGCTCAATGTTGAGGCCGCTCCAATGACGAGTAGCCCGTTTGCAATTGCTGGTGATGACCATATCTTCGCTCCTGGTGTGTCAATTTGTGTATGCCAGCGTACAAAGCCATCTTTCGTGTTGACGGCGTAAATAGTTCCATCGAGCGAGCCTATATAGAGGACGCCGTTAAGGACAGCGGGTGTACCATAGAAGGCGTCGCCAGCCTGAATCTGCCACAGCATGCTCGCATTTTGAATGTCTATTGCGCTGAGCGTCGTGCTGGTCGAAGCGATATACGCCACACCATCCTGCACGACAGGTGAAGAGAAGATAGCTCCCCCCGTACAAAACGTCCACGCTAAATGAAGCGTACTTCCATTCCCGCTTGCTGGTGCCGCTCCATCGCGGTTGATATTGCCATGAAACGTAGGCCAGTTTCCCGTAGCGTTAGGCAACGCGCTAGTGCTGGCGATGTGTACTGCTTCAGTCACATTACATACGGTAGATGTGGGCGTTTTTTGTGTGTTCGGTTGTGGAGTATTCGTGGTCGAGCATGCACTCAGGAGTATCATGCACAGCAAGAACGCGAGAATTGATTGTCTTATCTTCATAAGAATATCCTAGCATATTTGACATGATTGTGAGTAGAGAGGCATAAATGTGCTTGCTTAATAGCTCGACGATAAATTACTTCCATGTTACACTTCCTAAACAAGAACTTATGGGGGTAAGTATACTGTGGCAAAAACGAAATCGTGGGACTCAACTCTAAAGCGGCTCATTCATGTCAATCCAAATGAGTTTGTGCAATGGCTCATTCCAAATGCAACCTATCTTAGTGAGCAACCTTCTGAACTGGAAAGCTTGCAGCGAGAGGTTGATGTAATGCTACAAGTAATGGTGAGCGGACAACGTATGTTGCTCCATATCGAATTTCAGACCTATAATGATAGAGATATGGCAGAGCGACTTTTGCTGTATAATGTACTAGCAAGAAATGCTCATAAGCTACCAGTTTTCTCATGTGTGATTTATCTTTTGAAAGATGGGGTTGTACCACAATCACCGTTTCGCATAACTTTTTCTGATGGAGACCTAATTCATGAGTTTCGCTTTGAAAGTATCGAGATAGGACAACTGACGCCCGACGATATTTTGAATATAGACTCTGTAACTTTGCTTCCGCTCTTGCCATTGACACAAGGAGGGGCTAGCCGCGAAGTTATAGATCGTATGTTTACAAAACTGAAAGAACAGAGAGAGGCCGAAACACAGGTAACTGAATTAGAGACAATTGGGTATACTTTGGCTTCGTTCGTCCTACAGAAAAAGAGTATAGTAGACCAGGAATGGCTTATTAGGAGGTTTCGAGAAATGCATGACATAATGCAAGATACTCCTATCTTTCAAGAAATATTGAGAGAAGGCATGGAAAAAGGCATGGAAAAAGGCATTGAGGTGGGAATAGAGCAGGGACGTTTAGAGTTCGCAAGACATATTCTCCTTACCTTTACAGAGAGACGTTTTCCAGACTTAGCTCCTTTAGCCCAGGAGCAAGGTGCTAAGATTCAGGATGTAGCTGTTTTGGACAAGCTCATTCTAGCTATCACTTCAGTCCAGAACGAACTGGAAGCTTACTATGCTTTGCGTGGACGCGATAAGAAGATTCAATCGTAATCGTATTGTGTAGCTCTAACAACGGAAGGACGGACGCATGACGACAAATACTAATCCAGCGGTGGGTTCAGACGCAACGAAGGCGTATCGGAGTCGTGTTGGCTTTGTAGCGGACTCGCCGAATTTTCCAGGCGAGTGGAACGCGGTTATTGAGAAGGTGAAGCTCGCCGACCAGATGGGCTTCGACTCGGTGTGGCTTGGCGAGTCGTGGGGCTACGAGCTTTTTACGTCGATGAGCGACCTTGTACGCGAGACGAAGCGTATCAAGATTGGAGCAGGCATCGCCAATATTTACTCCCGCACTCCTGCCCTCATCGCCAGCACCGTTGCAACGCTTGATGAACGTTCCGATGGGCGCATTCTGCTCGGCCTCGGACCATCAGGTGCGAATGTGATAGAGCATTGGCACGGCGTCAAGTTCGAGAAGCCTGTCAAGCGAACACGCGAATATGTCGAGATCATTCGCATGATTCTGCGCGGCGAAAAGCTGGTCTACAACGGCGAATTCTTCCACCTTGAGCGCGGCTTCACGCTCCGCTTCAAACCTTCGCGTCCTGATTTGCCAATTTACATTGCCGCGATGGGTCCTAAAAACGTCGAGCAATCGGGCGAAATTGCTGATGGTATTCTGCCTGTGTACTGGCCCGGCAACCGCTGGGGCGAGCTTCGCGCTCAACTCGACGCCGGTTCGCTCAAGGCTGGACGACCCGCGCATAGTGCTTTGATTGCTCCATACATCACGAGTATTTTGCTCCCCGAAAACGTGGACGAGGAGACGCGCAAGACGGCAATGATACAAGCTGCCCAGCCACTTGCCTACTATATCGCGCGTATGGGCGTGTACTACGCTGATATGCTAACGCGACAGGGCTTTGGCGAGGATGTGCAGGCGGTAATCGAGGCCAATAAAAAGGGCTTGAAAAGCGCAGTAGCCGCCGTGAGTCCCCGTATGCTCGATGCTACCGCGATTATCGGCACGCCACAAGAGGTTGTGGCGAAACTGGATACATGGACGGAGGGCGGCGTCGATGAGCCACTCATGGGAATGCCAGGAGGCAGCATCGACGAGGTAGGCACACAACTCGCAGCCTTCAAACAGGCACTTGAGGCAAAATAGAATAAACAATAAAGAAGAGTGAGAGGAAATTAGACTAATTCCCTCTCACTCTTCTTTATTGTTTATTCACAAATTGTTCGGCGTGTGCCAGACGTTTGCCAATCGAGGGATGGTCATAGAACAAGAACTCGACTATTGGCGATGGCTCAACCTCGGCGAGGTTTTGGTTCGCAAGCCGTGTCATTGCGCTTTTGAATGACTCAATCTTATGCGTTGCTTGTAGCGCATATTCGTCTGCCTGATACTCAACAACGCGGCTATAACCATTAGTGAGAGGCGCGATAATAAAGCCGAAAATGCCTGTGAGAACAAGCAGTAACGGAAGTGTAGCAGGGTCGGCGAGGCCGAAATAGCGGTCAAGGTGCATTGTCGCCCATGACAGACAGAGATTGAACAGGTAAAGTCCTACCAGCGTCAAGAGCGACTGGCTGATAATCAGTTTCCAGATATCGGAATGCACCTGATGCCCCAGTTCATGTGCCAGCACCACCTCGATTTCGTCGGGTGTGTAGCGGTCCAGCATAGTATCGCCCAGCACGATACGTCGCGTGTTTCCCAACCCCATAAGAGCCGCGTTTGCCGCCGTAGTCTTGCTACTCATGTGCATTGTGAAGATGCCCTGAACGCGCGTGTGTGTACGGTCTGCTAATGCCAGGAGCCTTTGCTTCAACTCGCCATCTGGTAGCGGACTGAACTTGTAGAAGAGTGGCAACAGTAGCACAGGTGCGAGATTCGCCATCACGACGGAGAAGAACAGCAGAATGAGCGCGACCCAGAGCCACCATAACTGCGGCTGTGTGGCTAGCAGAAAATAGATAAGTTCAACGACGATAATCTCAAACACGAGGCCAAGTACAAACCCCTTCAGTTGATCGCCAAGCCAACCGCGTAGAGACATGATTGAGAGGCCAAAGCGGTGTGATAACACGAAGCCATAATATGAGAGTGGAGACGTGACAAGCGTGTATCCAACGGTGAATACCAGCAGATAGCATGCGATAACAAGGGGAAACCAGCCATGAAGCGGCTGCCAATTCAGCGACTTCAGGACGTTCCGTAGCCATACATCAAAGCCAATTAGAAAGATAACAAGAATTGCAACCACCGAGATGCCGATGTTGACGAACGAGAGACGACGACGAATACGGGCGTATTCGCGTGCCTTGCCCTGTCTCTCTTCATCTATCTCTGCACGCTGGAACGGCTCAGTTTTCTCAATGTCTGGGTCCATACCTGTCTGCTCCTGAATGTTCAAAAAGTGACTGTGACATATAATAGCACAAAAAGGAGTTATGCATAGCATGACAGAGGAAGAAATTAATATACTTCTCTTGCTGTAGTATTCCAGCAAGGCTGGCCTTGCTGGAATACTACAGCAAGAGAAATTATGCCATATTTCGTAAATTCTCCAGCGAGCGTTTCGCGCTCTCTAATGAGGGAATCGTAGGGGCGTCGTTCTCGACTGCAAAGAACTGCGTTCCGCTATCACGGGCCGCCTGAATAATCTCGCTGATTGGTAACGTCCCTGCTCCGACTTCGGTAAAGGTGCGTTCGGGTGTCATATCTTTAAGATGGATAATGGGAATGCGACCAGCGTTTTGACGCAGAAGAGCGACGGGATCGACGCCAGCAAAGGCCGCCCAGTAGACATCGAGTTCGAGTTTGACCAGCGACGCATCGGTGGAAGAAAGCAAAATATTCATCAGCGTCTCGCCATCATGCTGTGCGAACTCGAAATCGTGATTGTGATAGCCAAAGGTAATTCCTTGCTCTCTACATTGTTGTCCAAATGCGTTCAAACGCGGAGCGAGCTGGCGAAAGCTCTCGGCTGTATGCATCTCATGTGGTAGTGACGGCAATATTAACAGTGAACACTCAATTTCTTTGCAATACGCGATTTCCTGCGCCAAATTCTGCTCAATAGCATCTAAACGCACATGTGTTGCGAATACCCGTAAACCTGTCTCTGTGAGCAACTCCTTCATCTCTGTTGCGCCGAGGTCGCCGTAACCTGCAAATTCAACGCCGGGATATCCTATATCTGCAACCTTACGGAGCGTACCTGCAAAATCTCGCGCTGTCTCATCACGTACCGTATACAATTCAAGTGCTACCGAAGAAATATCCATCCTTCAAGAACTCCTCTCAAGTCTATACAAACAATATTTCGCCCCCTAAAGGTACCACATATTTTTGCCCTTTGCCCTACACTTTTGCTTTTTCGCGCAGCAGTGCTTCTTATTGTAAAGAAGCGTCTCATTGGGCTTGTATAGACACATTACTTTATATGAACGTTTGTATAACATTGTTATAACAGTGTTAATGTTGTGTGAAAAAAAGCGACATTGTGTAAAATTGGTCATCAAATGACTAGACAAGAAGATATCTTTTCGTGCATACTATGGACGTGTGTTGTACATGTTGCGAAACAAAAGATACACATTGTAGTTACAAGGATGCACACACATATTGACGATTATGTATAGTAGTATAGGAAGGAAAAGAGGCCATGCTCGGAGCAAATGAGCAACGAAGCGAGGTTGCAAGGCTATTATCACAAATTAGCTCAGAATACGAAGCGGCGCAACGTGGAATGTCGGGGCTTGCTTATGGCAGCGCAAGGCATGACTTTATCACTGCTCGCATGGAAAATATGGGGCAGATTCATACACAGCTACAGGAAATTGTCGGAGATGCTGCGATTGCCATGATCGCGGAACAGCTAAATAAGCACTAATTTATTCTTAGGGCAGAAGAGCAGGAGGCTACGCTAGCCTCCCGCGCTTCAATTTCTAAATACATTAGGAAATGGCGTATAGTAGCAATGGCTCTTCGTTTGCCGCTGCTTCGTCTTCAGCCCTTTCGATATACATGTCTACATAATGTATCGGTTTAGGTGCTGTTTTATTCCAAGTGCCTGTGACTATGTACTCGATCTCTTCACTCTGAAAGTCTGCTTTATCAAGAGCGCACTCTGGACCATTACGGAAACTGCGTAGCCAATCTCGTACATCATTGTCTGAGAGCAATGGGGCATCTTCGCTGACAAACCACTCGGCAATGCCTTGCAGGTAAAAGCGGAAATCTGCTGGTAGTGGAGCTGTGCGGCGAATTGGATATGCAGTCTCGCGCACATCCTCGTAGCCCGCCTGACGAAGGTAGCCAGCAAGCTTCGATCCAACCCAGCTATCTTCAAACGTATAGCCTTTCTCGACGCGTTGGCACTCCCAGCTTTCTCGTGCCTGTAACACACGCGCCTGAAGTCCTGCATCAATAGAGGAAAAGCGCATTGTACCGAAGTCGATATCTTTGATAGCAAGTCGTCCCCCTTGTGCTAGATAGGGACCCATTGCGGCGAAGGTTGTTACAGGATCAGGAAGGTACTGACTAACATTTGCGCTAAAGATGAAATCGGCTCTTCCTGGAGGGACTGGCAGTTCTTCGAGGAGGGCACGTTTATATTCTACCTGGGAACGATACCAGCGGTTAGCACTGCGGCTTTGCGCCGTTACTAGAGCTTCTGATGATATATCGACACCCACAATATGACCGTGTGACCCAATTGCTTTCGCAAGCAAAGGCGTCCACAAACCGGGACCACAACCGGCATCAACAACAAAACAACCTTTTTTAATTGCAAGATCACGAATCATTTGTTCGCGCTCGGAAGCTTTACTTTGATGATGAGTTTCTAACCATTCAATAGCATTTAGCGGAAGGCCACACTCATTTCCATGCACCACATCGTTTACTGCCATAACTTTTTTTCATCCCTATCATATCCCTTGTAGTTGCGAAAAGCAGGTAATGTACTCTTCGGCACAGATAAATATTACCTTAAATTTAGCACTGATACAACATTGTAGTACTAAAAGATAACATTGTCATACACAATAAATACACGTCTGTAAGAAAAGAAAAATATTTGTGCTGCAAATATGTTTTCACAATAAAGAAAGAAATACGTGTACCTAACTTAGTATCCGTAATGTGTTTATAATGAAGAGAAGACATACTACGAAAGAAAAATAGGTGTATCAGAAAATAGCTATGTTTTTGCAACAAAGCAAAATATTTTTCACGCAATCTTTATAAATTTGCTTTAATACTAAGTATTTAATGTGCTATACTACGGAAGATAGGTAGTAGTGGGGCTACTAGAATGTACAATACAGCCAAAAGAAGGAAAGTGCTTCGGAACTATGGACAAGGACGAACCTAAGCTGCCAAGAAGACGGGGGCGTCCCCTCGGCTCTAAAAAGAAATTGTTTGAGGAGCCGCCTACTACATCTCCTTCGTCATCTACTGTGAGCGTGGATGACGAGCGTCCGGCAGATAGTCCGATAGAAGAGAAGCTCACACCTTTCAGTAGTTTGCTGCGTTCTCTTCTGCATCAAGAGCGTGCAGAGGTTACACGAGTGGCACATGCGTTGGATGTTGCCGAAATCACTGTGTACCGCTGGATGAATGGAAGTTCCGAACCTCGTACCATGCATCTCAAGCGTATCCCAGCGGTAATGGAAGAGCATCGAAGCGAGCTGGCGCAAGCGATTCATCAAACATTCCCTGGTGTACTTGATCCCCCTGTTATACATATAGGTGAGGTGAAGAAAGATATTTATCGGCGCGTGCTTGAAATCGTGGCGACTACATCGGAAGATGATTCGCGCTACTGGCAGGTGACGCAGGCCATTTTCGAGTATGCCCTCTTCCATTTGGACCCTGACCAACGTGGTTTTGCTATCACCTATGCAAGTCTCATGCCCGCGCGTGAGAATGGTATTCACTCGCTACGCGAAGCCGCAATGCGTGGCAGTGACCCCTGGCCTTTTAGCCTTGAGAGCCGCGCATATCTTGGCAGCACCACGCTTGCTGGCACTGCTGCAATGCTACAACGTCCTCAAACGTGGAATAATCTTGATGAGGAGCGTTCACAGGTCGATATCGACGAGTTTGAGCGTAGTGCCTTCGCGTGCCCTGTGATGTACGCCGGGCGTCTCTCCGGTGTGCTGATTGGCTCTAGCACACAATCCACCTTTTTTGAAGAGGCTATGACACGCGAAGGAATGTACGAATTCGCACAATTGTTTGCACTCGGTCTACGTAATGAAAACTTCTATCCTGGCTCTCTTTTACAGCTACGACCAATGCCGCCAGTGAAGTGGCAACGTCAGGAAATAGGACGTACCTATATCAATCGTATCATTACATATGCACGTAGGCATACGGTCAGCCGCCCAGAGGCGGAGCAGCGTGTTCTCAGCGAAATGGAACGTGAGTTTGAGGAATTGGCACGAGATGGGCATAAAGAAAAAATATAACAACATTTGATGCGTCACACCAGAGCGGCGTTGCCGCGAGTGTGGTGCGGATAAAAATTTGTTTTAATTTTTCCACTTTATTGCTTTCTAAAAAGAATGGGTATAGTATAGAAACATCTTTGCGCGGAAAGGACGCTCTTTACTATGCCCAGTCTTTTTGTACGTTGTCTGCTCTTCATTAGCTCCTACTTTCCGCTCGCGCTGATATTCTGCATTCTTTTATGGGAAAAACATCTCCTCTGGGCCGTGCTGATACTGCTGGTAGGTATATCGGGTGTAGTTATCCTGGTGCTCTACTTTCTCTTGATTGTGCCTCGTCGTCAGGTATCACACGAGTCTATCACCTCGCTGGACCGACATGATGGCGATGTCCTCAGCTATGTCACGAGCTACTTGCTTCCGTTTGTGACGTTTGATTTGACGAGTTCGCAGGTATGGGCGGTGCTAGTATTTTTTGCCGTCTTGTTGATTATTTACGTGAATTCCAATATGATCTATATCAATCCCATGCTCAATGTTCTCGGCTATCATCTCTATGAAATCACAATAGAACATAATGACGCCTCGTTCTACCTGCTCACGCGCCGACGAGTTGCTCTCCGCAGCCATATTGAGGTAGCACACATCGGCGACACTACATTCCTACAGGTAAAGTAAATAATGTCTACAACGTATGATGAAGGAGCTAACAATCTTATGAATGCTCCCTATAGCACGACCTTTGAAAACCTCTTTTCGCTCGAACTAGAGACGCGCGACGGCAAAACGGTAAAAGAGGTAAGCGAGGTTATCGTTTGTCTTGCCTCAGCTATGCCGCACGATGAAGAGGCTCTCGAATATCGCCGCCTCGATCTTTCTAAAGACCTCGAAGCAAAATTTCGTGAGAAGATTCAAAATTTCCTGACTAGCTATGGGAAAACATGGCTCGGAGGTGATCGTGCAATCTATCCATATCAAGGAGACAGCAAACTGGAGGAATCAGAGGTTGAGTATATTAACACCTCTGATGACAGTTATGCCTTCATCAAGCAACAGATACAGCCGTTGCAATCGTACCAGGATAAACTCTCGTTTGGGCAAGACGATAAAGCCTTCAGCAACCGTTTGCGCTTCTACGTGATTATGGTCAAGCCGCTCAACAATCCGCAGGATATCGTCTATTTTTACCGTTTCTACACGCGTAAGCAGCTACTGAGCCAAGCGCGTTTCTTCGCTATCTGGCGCGGCGAGAACGAGTACGATCTAGTGACCGAGCCAACGCTGATTTTTGACAACAACGTTGATTGTATCAGCCGAGGTAACGATCTCTTTATTCTCAAAAAGGACAATTTCTATTCTATCTTTCGCTTTTTGGAGGAACTTGAGAAATCGGTCGCGGTCGCTGTAACCGCCATATATAAGCAACTCACTCATATACAGGTTGCGATTGATGGCTACGATGAGTTTGTCAACGACTGCAAAAAGAACCGCTTAAAGATGCTAATGCTTACCAATATCGCAAAGAAGCCATATCTGAAAGACCTCACGCCAGCCAGGATCAAGCGTGTCGTTGATCGTTTGGACAAAAACGTAGTCGGCGAAGAGTTCCTTACTGCTTTTACGAAAGAGCAAAAGCTGGTTTACGATGCAAAACGCCCCTGGGTGTTGCTCAAACTGCTGGACGATAACTACCTCTGGTCTGAAATGACTGACCTCGGCTATGATGTCAACGCCAAACGTGAGCTGTGATACATAGTCAATCAGCATATGTTCCTTACTGCCATCGGCAGTAAGGAACATATGCTGATTGACTATATTTACCCTCTCGTTCGTATTACAGAAAAGAGCAATGTTTGTTGAGGAGGAATTATCTATGTATTGCGCTAACTGCGGAGCGCACAATCAAGATGGCGCACACTTTTGTCAAAATTGTGGCAACGCGCTACAAGCACCTGGGGCTGTAATACAACGCTCCCCGATTGACTCCTATCCAGTATATGACCAACAGGAGGAACAGGTTCCGCCTCCTCGTCCTACGAGGAGTAGGGGATATACACGAAGTACTAGGACGCAAGACCCTTATAAAGACCAGATAAAGCAACTGAAGCTCGAAATCAGGCAGATGAAGCTGTATCTGAAAGAGGTCAATACGAGAATGTCGGCAACTCGCGCACAGTACAACCAGACCTCGGCCTTCGTGCCAGAAGGCATCTTAAAGCACGGTTATAAGTGGTTTGAGGATATGCGTTTACTCGGTCCTCAGCAGCAGAAGCAGCAGCTGCAGCAACAAATTATTCAGCTAGAGCAAGAACTGATTGGTCTACAACAATCACAAATGCAATGGAAGATGCAATATGGGGGGTAAAAAACTCTCAGGACAAGAAGAGACGCGTCTCTTCTTGTCCTGAGAGTTTTTTATGTTTAACGGGGAGTGTGTAAGGTCATACTCTGCATGGTTTGTTGCATCAAGAAATCTGTTACGGCTTGCGTATTCTGTGTCTGGTTATAGACGGCGATTTGGCGGTCGGCTCCAGTGCCGCGCGAATCTTCTAGCAGATCGCGGAGATAGTTGATTTCACGGCGACTGCCGAGGTCGTCGATGACATCTTCCACAAAGTCGAGCAGTTCTTCGATAGATTCGCGCATGCTCAGGCGACGTTCCTGTACGAAGTCAACCACCTCGGCATCGAGTCCGTAGCGCATCGCACGCCACTTGTTCTCCTCGATAAAGTGGCGTGGCAACACATGTGTTGCCATGTTATGCGTGTAGAGCCAGTGCAATTTCGCCACAAGTGCCTGACAGAGAGCTACAATTCCCAATGTGTCCTCAATAGTAGCTGGCATATCGCAAATGCGGAACTCGATGGTGTTGAAAAAGGCATGCGGACGCACATCCCACCAGATGCGCTTGCCATTATCGATGCAACCGGTGCGTATCAGGCGTTCGACATAGTTGTCAAAATCGTGCATAGAGGTAAACGTGTCGGGAATACCGGAGCGTGGAAAGCGTTTCCACACCACCGCGCGATACGACTTGGTACCAGAATAGCGATCCGCCCAGAACGGCGAGTTCGACGAGATGGCGAGCAGGTGCGGAAGCCATGTCCGCACTTGATTCATGAGTGGAATAGTGATCGCACGCTCTTCTATACCGACGTGTACATGCAGACCAAATATCAAGATTGAGCGGCCCACATCTTGGTATTCCTCTTCCAGCAAGACATAGCGATCATTGTGCGTTCGCTGTTGATCCTGCCAGCGAGCATTGGGATGAGTGCCTGCGCTAATGAGTGCCAGACCCTCTTCATCGACCATCTGCGCGAGCGCGTTACGGAGCCGCTGCACCTCGCGTCGTGCATCATGCATCGTCGGGCATACATCGGTAACGAGTTCAACGGTTGACTGTAGCATCTCCGCCTTGATGCTTTCTCCGAGGATGGGCGTACCTTTTTCCAGAATCGTATGAATGTGTGAGGCAAGCTGACCAGTGTGTTTATCCACCATCTGGAATTCTTCTTCGACTCCGAGCGTAAAACGTGGTTTCATGCAAGCACCTTTCGAGAACCTCTTGGAAACAAAGATAAGTTTCTTTCTCAACGGCTACAGAATTCGCGCTATTGGCTGTCTCTATGAAGTCTAGGACTTATAGCGTACACAAGTCTCAAGCATTCTGTCAAGTCAAATGTGCGCTATTGCCAGTATCCGCATAAAACTTCTTGCAAAGAGAGTCGCAAACCCGTTGACAAAGCGCAAGGAAAGGTGTAATATTGCCACTATCATTTGTGACAGATAACGAGTCCTCGTGGCGGAATGGTATACGCGGCAGGTTGAGGGCCTGTGCCGAGAGGCGTGCTGGTTCGAGTCCAGTCGAGGACACTTTTTCACGATACGACATCTCCACGTCGAGCAAGGGCGATTAGCTCAGTTGGTTAGAGCGGCTGCTTTACACGCAGTAGGTCTGGGGTTCGAGTCCCTAATCGCCCACTTCCCACGCCCACTAAATACGCTCTACAAGCCGCTTTATTCAACATGAATTGCTGAGGAAATTAGTAGCTAAGTCTCCAAAGAAACAGGAGTTAGAACTACTGATTTCCTTTTTTGATTGTCCAAGCCTACTGCCTTTGTTTTGTTTCTTTTGACTACTTCCTTGTATTGATACCTTGTAAACTGAGTAAAGTTCTGGTATATTAACGTATAGATAATAATCTTTGTAGTGCGAATGGAGGAGAGAACGTGTCTAACTATGATGAGCGACTAGCGACATTAGAACAGACATCGGTTACACGCACGGAGTTTACGAAGGCTATGGATAATCTGAGGTGGCAACAAGGGCGAACGTTAAGCGATAGAAACCAGGAAACAGCAATCTCGTTAGGGCTTCTAACTGAGGACGTGCGTATTCTCAAAGAGAACTCTGTATCTATGAGAATACGTATGGATGAGGGGTTTGCAGACCTTAATCGAGAACTGTATTCTATGGAAGAGAAGTTCGAGAAGCGGTTTGTCTCTTTGGAAGGGCGAATGACTTCGATGGAAGAGAAGTTCGAGAAGCGGTTTGCCTCATTGGAAGGGCGAATGACTTCGATGGAAGAGAAGTTCGAGAAGCGATTTGCCTCCTTAGAAGAGAATGTGCGTCAAATTCTTGCACTACTCTCTGAAAAATCCTAGCATCAGGTTGTTTACATACAAACATAGAAAATCCGCTGGTTGAGCCGCCATCTCAACCAGCGGATTTTCTATGTTTGTATGCTTGTATTTTACCACTAGCTTACTTTTATCATAGAACGAAGATATACAAGTTGCTTTTTTAAGCTTGGACCCAGTTTCTCTTCCTGTTCCTCAAGTACGTCAAGATAGCCTGATAGTACACGTCGAAAGGCAGCGATAGCCTCTGCTTCTGTGGGGGCGGAGGCGTGCATATGAAAGCGAGGTTCACTGACCACAAATTCGTCGTCATCGTCGTCATGTTCGACTACAATGCTTATAGGGTGAATCAGTTCTCTTCCCTTTGGCAGAGAACCATAAATGCTACGCACAGTCGCAGGAGAGCCTTGTGTAGAGTGACTGATGGGAAGAAAGGCTCCTTGTTGGGTATGATGCTCTTTGTCTTCTCTCATAGACTTGTCTTCTTTCTGACGTTAATGAGCCTCTTATTGTTGGCTTTATATCGCTAGTATAGCATATAAATTGAAGTCTTCAAACACTTAGAATTGCTTTATTAAACTGTAACTTTAGGAGCGGGAATAGGTCACCCTAAATCTTTCGCTGTTTCAATCCATAACTCGATCACTTCAACGGCATTCTTGATCGCCTCTTCATAAGTATCACCATGCGTATGACATCCTGGTAGTTCAGGAACATCTACGAGAAAAGCTTGGTTTTCCTCGCTCCATTGAATATTTACAGAGTAGTGGAGTGGAGTCATAAGTCTTCTCCCAGTTGTTTTAAGGCATCCTACACGTTAAATTTATGCGGCGGATGTTGGTGCAGAGATATCTACATACTCAGCTTCATTACGAGATACAGGAATTGGCTCATTGTCCTCAATCATTCCCTGAATATGCATTTCAATTGCCTCACGCATATTCCTTTCTACCTCCTCTCGTGTTACTCCAACAGCAACACAGCCAGGAAGATCAGGAGAATAGGCACCGTAGCTATTCTCTCCCTGCTCAATGATAACAAGAAAGCGATACATTTATTTTCTCCTCAAAATTTGCGCTTGCTTGAAGATACTTTGTAAAGGTCCTGAGCTTGTCTGTACTTATGTCTCATACTAAAAGAGCATGGAGCAAAGAACACCTTAATCTTGAGGTTTTTCCGAATGAGATCGTCCCCAATGACGAAGAAATGATGGGAACTGCTTTTGCTGTATGAGATGAATAGGGTATGCGATAACGGGGAGAAATACCCAACTCCAAAAAATCCTGGTTGGGTGTCCAGGAAAGAAAGGCAGTAAGAGTAAGGAAAGCGAAAAATAGACTGGTGTCAAGGCAATCTGAATGCTACGGGATACTATTTGGTCGCGTGGGAAATCAGGCTCGATGAGACGATGGTGCCATGCTGCATAAAGCCAGACGAACAACAATGAGAGACCACATCCTGCAAAGGTAAGCGTATAGAGGAGAACTGCACCTTGATAACTATACTGTCCGAGGATATTAGAACTGACCGGAAAGAATGCAACAAACGCGAGGAAGAGCAACGTTAGCCAGTTGAAGCGTCCATCAACGTATTTGACGCGTTGCATGATACGACGATGCTGAATCCAGAAGCTTGCGATCACATAAAACGTAATTATGTAAAAGAGGATACCATTAGAGAATAGTGAAGACAAGTTTTTATTGAAATCAGCCTCATTCAAGTGAGCAGGAACTTGAATATTAAGAACGAGGAGAGTTGTTGCAATGGCGAAAATGCCATCACACAAAACAAGCAATCGCTCTTCTCCAAGAATCTTTTCTTTATGTGTTCTTTGCGTTTCATGTGCGATACTAGATGAGTTCTCTTTGGAAGCTTTTGTCTTCACAATTTGTTTTTCAGGTGGGTTTTGTGTGGCGTCCATGTGTCCTCCTCTTAAATACAAAAGGGTAGATGCAAAAAAGATACAGGAGGTCATACCACTTGTAGTATAGCATAGAAAGTTTGCTCCCCTACCTACTCCCCACAACCCGCACCCTCCCCCGGTTGCCCCTGTTGCCCAAAAGCATAACGAGCCATATCAAAATAAAGAACACCACCATAATAGCGATTCAGTTGTGGGCGACACCACCGG
>CAXUGH010000080.1:6460-18074 GCA_964250365.1 uncultured Ktedonobacteraceae bacterium | reverse complement strand
CTCCTTGCCACCCTCCCCTACATTTTTATGTCGTCTCTTACATGTAGGGGGAGACCCTTACCGTCTCCTTGCCACTCGCAGTTGTGCTAGTCGCGCGTTATCCTGCTGTAACTTTGCTTGAGCCTTTGCCAGCAATTCGTCGATACGTTCGTGAGGCCAGATGACGACACCATCGTCGTCGGCGATGACAAGATCGTCGTCTCGAATGAGAGTGTAATCAATCGAAACCGAACCGCCAACAATTGCAGGTCCGTTTTTCTGCGAAGCCATAGGTGTGATACCGCGACACCAGACGGCAAAGTCTAACTCACGAATCTCTTTCGAGTCGCGTACCAAGCCATCTGTAACAAGTCCAGCAATACCCACGTTCTGCATTTCGAGTGCCATCAAGCCACCAATGGTAGCGGTACGCGATGTGCTACCACCAGCAACTACCAGCACGCTCCCTGCTACTGGCGGTGCTTCCAGAACTTCACGTACCGACAGGTTGTCGTCTTGACTCATCAGCGCAACACGAGCGCGTCCAATGATGAGGGAATTTGGTTGTAGGGGAAGAATAGTGTTGGGAAGAACGCCCTGTCCATCGGCTGCATCGGATGCGAGTGTAGTAGTAAGCCATGTGGGAAATTCACTCATTGATCTCTCCTTTGTTAAGCAGGTGAAGCAGATGCGATCTGCACCATGCGCTCACCTAGCCTCAGTATAGCTTCACGTAGTTCTGATGGGTGGTGGACCACGAACGGAAGATCAAGAGCCATCAGATAACGTGCCATACCTTCGATGTCGTCGTAATGCTCCTCTAAGAGTACGCCTGCTGCGGTAGGCGTGAGGGTGCCGTAGAGCGTAGAAATTCTTTGCTGCACGGTAGCCATGTCTGCCTGAAATTCGACCTCTATCTGAGTGGTGGTGGAATTGTATTTCTCGTGCAGAAACTCTTCATGGTCGAAATTCGGGTCTTTCTCGAAGGTCTCTGAAAGAATTTGTGCGTTTTGGATGCGGTCTAGTCGAAAGAAACGATAATCTTGACGTAGGCAACAATAGCCGATTAGATACCAGTATCCTCTCCATCCATTCATGCCGTATGGTTCGACTTTGCGATGAGTACTCTCTTTATCAGATGAGCGGTAGTCTATGGCGATGCGTTGCGAGGCTGAAATAGCCGCACTCAGGTCAATAAGCAGAGAGGCATCAGGCTGCGCTCGTTGATGATGTGGAACGAGCATTACATGTGAAGATACCGCTTGCAGACGTTCTCGTACTCGTGGCGGTAGTACCCGCGAGACCTTAGCTATTGCACCTTCGATAGCTATTGATGATTGTTCCACCTCTAGCCACGTACTTGCTAGCAAACCGAGCATAACGGCTGTGGCCTCCTCTTCGGTAAACATCAATGGTGGTAGTTTGAAGCCAGGGCGAAGCCGATAGCCGCCATTGCGTCCAATGGTGCCCTCGATAGGAATGCCGACATCTTGCAGATGAGTGATGTAACGGCGTACCGTTCGCACATCCATTTCGAGGCGAGCGGCAAGTTCTGGCCCACTGACGAATGCTCTCGATTGGAGCAATTCGAGAACTGTGAGAACACGACTTGTGGGATGATACATGGTAATACTCCGTTTGCAGCAGTATCATACATCAGTTAAAAACAAGGACTGATTATGTCCGTCTTCCGTATTATACTTCAATTGTAGATGTGTCAAGCGACCATTGAAAGCATAAAGGAGATACGAGATATGAGCATTCAACCATTCAAAGTAAACATTCCACAGACGACATTAGATGATTTGCATGAACGTTTACGTAAAACGAGGTGGCCTGATGAGATACAGGATGCAGGTTGGGACTATGGCACTAACCTTGCATACCTGAAAGAACTGGCGAACTACTGGCAACATACATTCGACTGGCGTAAGCAGGAAGCTTTGCTCAATCAATTCGCACACTTTCGCACGGAGATCGATAGTCTAGGCATCCATTTTATACACGAGCGCGGGAAAGGACCGAATCCGACACCGATTATCCTGACGCATGGTTGGCCTGGCTCTTTCTTTGAAATGCTCAAGATTATTCCACTTTTAACAGACCCAGAAAGTCATGGAGGAAAAGCTGAAGATGCCTTTGATGTTGTTGTTCCATCGTTGCCAGGATACGGATTTTCAGATCGCCCAACGCAACGCGGCATGACAGTTTCACGTATCGCAGCTATGTGGACAGATTTGATGACGAAAGAATTGGGCTACTCACGTTTCGCGGCTCAAGGTGGCGATTGGGGTAGTGCTGTGACGGAACAACTCGCTATCGAACATCCTGATGTGCTGCTTGGTTTTCACCTCAACAATGTACCCTTTACACATTTGTTTACAAGAGTTGACAACCCTTCGCAGGATGAGAAAACCTA
Source organism: uncultured Ktedonobacteraceae bacterium (assembly GCA_964250365.1). Classification (GTDB taxonomy): domain Bacteria; phylum Chloroflexota; class Ktedonobacteria; order Ktedonobacterales; family Ktedonobacteraceae; genus JBBQVS01. The sequence goes on along the minus strand of CAXUGH010000080.1, from coordinate 15,676 downwards.
CCTTGCGGCAATCAGTCCTTGGCAGTCACAAGAGGGTGCTTATGCGGCGATTCAAGGGAGCAAACCACAAACGCTTGGTTATGGATTGAGCGATTCTCCGGTTGGTCTGGCTGGATGGATTGTCGAGAAGTTCCGCTCGTGGAGCGACTGTGGCGGAGACATAGAAAAACGTTTTACGAAAGACGAATTGTTGACGACGATCATGCTTTACTGGGCAACAGAAACGATAAATTCCGCGAATCGTCTCTATTATGAGGCAACACACAACGCTACTCCTCCGAACCCCACAGAAAAAAATAATGTTCCGGCAGCCATAGCGCGGTTTCCGCAAGATATACTGCCTGCACCGCGCGAATGGGCAGAGCGTTGGTTCAACGTCCAGCAATGGACGGCAATGCCGAGCGGCGGGCACTTCGCCGCCCTGGAGGAACCAGAATTGCTGGCTGAGGACATCCGAACATTCTTTCAAGAGCTTAAAGCGAAAAATTAGTCGTCAGTCAACCATCATGTGACGATTTCGTAGGGACTCGATTTATCGCGTCCCTACTGCAATCCCGACGGAACATTCCACACAACGACTGAGTTTGTCGCTGGGTTTTGCGCGAAGATACGCGTGCCATCGGGCGACCACGTAGTGCCGCTATCGGCATAGTAACCCATGTGACTGCTTTGTGCATCGAATGGATTTACTCTTGGGACCTGGAGCGTTGCTACTATGTAGCCACCTTTCGAGGAGTAGAGAGTTTTATTGCCCTGCTCATAGGCGGTTAGGCTCATGAGTTTTCCGTTGGGCGACCACGCGATTTGATAGAACATACTTGGGTTTTGTGCAGAATCTAATGCTCGTAATGCTGAGAGTAATGCAGCGTCGCGTATAGGTAAAACAGGCAGATTTTCCATATGGAAGGCGGTCAATATTTTTCTATCAGGTTTTGGATGTCCAGGTGGTTCCAAGCGTGCTACGACATAGGCTCCATTTATGAGATAGCGACCATCGGGCGACCACGCGGTAAAGAAGACGCTCCAGACGAATACGCCTGGGGAGAAGGTGACACCACCCGTCTCATCTTGCTTGATTAGTTGCACACTTCCAGGTTGCCATATAGTGAACGAGGTGTCGCCGTTCGGATTGCCAATCTTGTCATGTATCGTCTTTTGAAAATGTGGAATGAGGGTTCCATCGTTGTCCCATGTGTATTCTGGTGCGACGGGTATGTTAGAACTAAATACAAATGGGTCAATATTCTCGACAAAGGGCGTAGCTATAGTCTGTCCACTCTGCGTATCCCATTCCAGGTAGGTTGAACTACTGGTTTGATAGGAAGACGTGATATCTTGCTGCTGCAAAAATACGCGCGATGTTTGCTTATTTGAATCAAAAACCAGGGCACCGGAGAAAGCTGCCCCGCCTACCTGTGAACGAGTATGCAGGTTAAAGAGCAGGGCAAGATGTTGTTTGTCGGGCGACCATGTGACCGTTTGATAGTAGAGAATAACGCTATCGTGAATGGCAGGAAATTGAGCATAAAAGGCTTTTTTGATCGGCGCATCAGGCTCAAGCCGTACAAGACGTGTGCCGTTATATGCATCGTGTATCGTCATAAGTCCAATAGCATTTTCAGAGTCATATTCACAACCAGAAGAGTAGCCAAGCAGAGCGATCAATGAGCTATCTGCCGACCAAGCTTCACTGGTTATACAGGTATAACCAGTCTGTGCTAAGGAAATGTCTAGCGTTGGCGTAAGAGTAAGAGGTGTAGGAAGCTTTTCGGTCAACCGAGGTGCTTGCTTTAGAATACGTGAAGCAATAGCGTTGCGTGCATTCGTGAGCAACGTTGTAGTCGTGTGTAGATTCAGCAAGAGTACGAGACACACGAGGAGAAGAGAAAAGGCGACGCTCATAGTACGCCAACGTTTGCGATTGAACGAGCGTTGCCAGCGTAGCACGGGTTCAACGGACCACCCAGGAATGTGCGTCTTGCGAAGAGGCAGGGGCGCGTCTTCTTCGGTATCATCAAATGACCCTAAATCGACAATTTCAACATCAAGGTCTTCATCCCATTCGGTATCGAAGCCATCTCTGGACATACGTTCTTTGTCGCCCATGCTTTTTTCCGTTGTTGTGCTAGTCTCTGCTGTTAAGAAGATTGCGCTACACGTTCGCTTTGCATGCGTCCACCGAGTTGTTGCCAAGCGGCCTCTACACACTGCTTCAACAATAACACGTTCGTAAGTGGCCCGACGCCACCAGGAGTCGGCGTGACTGCACTTGCGACCTCATGAACCGATGGTACATCGACATCACCAACAATGCCGCCTTGTGGTGAGGCGTTGATACCCACGTCAATGACCACTGCCCCAGGTCGTACCATATCGCCTTTTATCATCGTGGCGCGACCTGCCGCTGCTATCAACACGTCGGCCTCGCGGGTAAATGTGACAATATTGGGTGTGCGAGAGTGACATACCGTAACTGTTGCGTTCTTTTGAAGCAACATCATCGCCAGCGGCTTGCCCACAACGTTACTGCGCCCGACAATCACAACTCGTTTTCCAGTGAGAGGTGTCTGTGTGCGTTCGAGAATTTCCATAACGGCGGCAGCGGTTGAGGGGAGAAAGCTGGGCAGTCCGAGAAAGAGGTTGCCAGCACTACGTGGGCAGATACCGTCGATGTCTTTCTCTACCGCCAGCGTATCCGCCACCATCTTCTGTGAGAGGTGCGCGGGTAGAGGCATTTGCACGATAATTCCGTTGACCTCAGCATCCATATTCAAACGAAACAAGAGGGAACGCAACTCATCTGGTGAGGTCGTCGCAGGTAGTTGTTCGAGCCGCGCCTTTACACCGATATCGTCGGCGATACGCAAAATCGCCTTTGAATACACGTTGGAGGCCGCATCTCCTTCGACATACACAATTACGAGACCTGGTGGTAGAGAGCGGCGTTGCATGTAGCGTTGTACGTCTTCTCGCAGTTCGGCACGAATCGTCTGCCCCATCGCACGCCCATCAATCAATGTCGCCGTCATTCCTTGTCCCCCACCAGCATAATCACCTGCTCACTGCATGTTGCAATGGTATCGAGAGCGGTATTGAGCCGATCACTCAACTTTTCGACTTGCTCAAGGTCTTTCATCGCCAACAAGTTTGTCCGCACCATCCACGAGGCACCCGTACCAGCACTAGACGCAAGCATGGTACCCGTCGCAATATCGCTCAACACGGTTTTGTTGCCGATTTCAGCGAGCCGTTGACAATGTTGTAGCAATTCAGCGGCTCGTTCGGTGACTTCCAGTGGCACAAGCGCGGCATCGCTCAATCGCTCTTGAATGGCTTTTGTGCGTGCTGCTTTCTCCTCATCCGTGCTGCGTGGCATCTTGAAACACTCTGAGAGCCGTCCATAGGCATCGCTATCTTCCTGAAGAAGTTGCTGAAAACGGCTCCGTAGCTGCTCGGTCTTCTCGATAAGCGACTCGATTTCGGGCTGCACATCAGCATAATCGGCCTTGCCAACCGTCAAGCGAGCAACCATACTAGCAAGTCCCGCGCCAAGTGCGCCCGTTAAAGCTGAGGCTGAACCACCACCGGGGGTAGATTGTGATGAGGCAAGGTCGTCAAAATACTGCTGTAAAGTTTCTTCTACGTACATGCAATACTATTCTTTCTACAAAATATTTGATAAATTTCAGGCGTTCATGAAAATGGGATTGAATTGCTCTCATTGTAACACCGCAACGGAGGGGGCGTCGAGTTCAAAAGGTCAATGAAAATAGCGAGACCATGCGGTCTCGCTATTTTCATTGACCTTTTGAACAATCAAGCTACGCAGGAGCCTGCTGCACTTGCTCCTCGCGTACTTCGGGTACGACAGGAGTTTCCTCAACAGGCGTGTTCTTGTTGCGTCCGCCTCTCCCTTCGACAAGCACATAGAGAGTGGGGACCAGTAGCAACGTTAGCACGGTTGAGGATGCCAGTCCGCCGATGACGGTAATGGCAAGTGGTGCCGCGATAAAGCCGCTTGACTGGCTCAGACCGGATGCCATCGGTGTGAGTGCAAGAATGGTTGCGATAGCCGTCATGAGAATTGGACGTAGACGACGACTACCACCTTCAAGCACAGCACTGCGTGCATCGAGACCCTTGAGCCGGTATTGATGCACAAGATCAAGCAGCACGATAGCGTTGGTGACAACGATACCGACCAACATGAGTAGACCGATCAATGAAGGTACGCCAAGCTGTGTATGTGTAGCCAGCATCAATAAAATCGAGCCAGTGGCGGCGAATGGAATAGACACAAGCAGGATCAACGGCTGCACAAGACTACGGAATGTGCCCACCATAATCAGGTATACCAGCACGATAGCTGCGATGAGTGCCACACCTAAGCCACTAAATGCCTGCGATTGATTCTGAGTGACACCACCAAATGAGTAGGAAGCACCACTTGGCAGATGCAACGAGTTCAGTTTTTTCTGTATCGCTGAACTTACACCACCCGTATCTTGTGTCGTGGTATCGGCACTAATGGTAGCGGTACGAGTGCCACCAAGATGCGTTATCTGTGTCGGTCCTTTGGTCTGCACCACGTTCGCAACATCGCTAAGCTTCACGTTGCCGGTCTGTGCTGGCAACAGTAGGTCCTTCATAGCGTCGATAGTGGTGGCCTGTGAACCAAGCAGCAGATTTACATTTTCCTGTGTTCCATTCAGAGTGACTGTTGTTACCGTTGTTCCCGTGTAGACTTCACGAAGCAAGAGAGCTACTTGAGAAGCGGTGAGACCATGCGCTAATGCTTTTGTGGGGTCTACCTGTACGTTGATGAGCGGAGCGGCATCAGCCAAGTTACTACTCACGTTGGCAGTGTTGGGAACCTGAGACACAGCGGTCACTACCTGTTGCGACGCTTGGCGCAAAGTTGCGTCATCGTTCGCCTGGACGTTGATACTAATTCCGGTACTGCTAGGACCACCTTGACTTTGCGCCAGTTTCAGAGTACCTGCATTGGTGAGGCCGTTCAAGCCTCGTTGCACCTGTTGCTGAATGGCATTCTGATCCGCATTCTCATCGGTTGTCACCGAGAAATTGGCGACATTGCTGTTGCCTGACGCGCCGAAAATGGCGGATAGACCAGAACCGCTTGAACCAACCGTTACCTGATAGAACTTTATGTGCGCCGTGTTGGACAGAACCGCCTCTACCTTCTGAGTAGCAGAGTTGGTGACATCCAGGCTTGTACCAACTGGAAGCGTCTGGCTAATGGTAAAGCTGTTCTGCTGTGATGAGCTAAAGAAGTTTGTGCCCAGAGATGGCAGTAGCACAATTGAGCCAGCAAAGATCAAGAACGCCAGGAGCAATGTAATCGCTTTGTGCCCAGTTACCCAGCGCAACGTAGGAATGTATGCGCGTTCCAGTGGTCCAACACGCTCATGTCCATTATTCTGTGCAACCTTTGCAACCGCCTTTTTGGGAGCTTTGAGAAACCAATACGCAAGCACAGGAATGATTGTTAGAGCGACAAAGAGCGAGGCGAGCAGGGCAATCGTCACTGTTACGGAGAAGGGATTGAACAACTCACCAACGATGCCGCCTGTAAAGGCTATAGGAAGAAAGACGGCAACGGTTGTGAGCGTCGAAGCTGTTACGGCTCCAGCAACCTCTTTGACGGCAGCAGGAATGGCAACGTTCTTCTCTTCGCCATTACTTAGATGTCGATAAATGTTCTCTAGCACCACAATCGAATCATCTACAACACGCCCAATCGCTATGGTTAGACCTCCTAACGTAAAGAGGTTAAGCGTGTAGTTACCCACCCAGAGACCAATCAGTGCAATGACAATTGACAGAGGTATCGAGATGGCGGTTACAAGAGTTGAGCGCAACGAGAGCAGGAAAACCAGAATCACGAGAATAGCGAATACCGCACCAATCAGACCTTCACGCACAAGGCTATTGATAGCAGTGGTGATAGAGGGTGCTTGGTCAGAGACGGTGATGATCTTGGCACCGTTACCCAGTTTGTTATCGAGAGAGGTCAACTGACTCTGAATAGCCTTTGAAATCGAGACCGTATTGCCGCTGGATGTTTTTGTAATTGAGAGGCCAAGACTATCCTTGCCATTGGTACGTGTGAGCGTGGTAGAGGGCGCGAGGTCTTGCTTTACAGTTGCGACATCGCTCAACTTCACAGGGTTCGATTTTGGCGGAGGGCATGCAGCTGTTGGCGACGATCCACCAGGGAATCCTGTGCCTGCACCTGCTCCTGTTCCTCCAGTACCAGCTCCCGTTCCTGCTCCCCCTGTGCCTGTACCACCAGTTCCACCTGTACCTGTGCCACCGGTACCTCCGAAGCCTGCCCCACCAGTTCCACCCGTACTCCCAGTTCCACCAGTGCTACCAGCACCCGCGCCTGTACCTGCTCCGCTTGTTGTAGGGGCACAGCCAGGAGCATAGGTGATATGCTGACCGACGATGAGATTTTGCATATCGGCAATAGAGTTAAAGGTGTTGCCTGTCTGAATTGCGAACGTTTGTCCATTGGTGGAAAGTTGACCCGCTGGCAATGTGCTATTATTTGCTTGCAACACACTTTGAATCTGTGTTGCCGATAGGCCGTTATCCTTCACCTTTGCTAAATCAAGCGTCACCGACACAATCTGCGTGCGTACACCTGTTACGTTCACATTCGCAACGCCACTGATGCCCTCTATAACAGGTACGACGTTGTTCTTCAAGTTTGTAGCAAGCGTCGGCGTATCCTGGGAAGAGGTAACGGCTAGCTGAATAATTGGTTGCGAATTGATGTTAAACGTTTGCACCTGCGGCGTGACATTCGAGGGCAACGTTGACTGAATTCTGTTGATTTGTTGCGTCAACGTTTGGCTCGCCTTATCCAGATCGGTACCAAAATCGTATGAGACGAGAAGAACCGAGGAGCCTTGATTCGAGTAGGAAGTTACCTGCTGAATGCCCTGTAAGCCTTGAATACTTTGTTCGAGGGGATCGGTTACGTCCTTCTCGACAATCGCGGGTGAGGCACCGGGGTAGGCAGCAATCACGGAGACGGCAGGAAATTCAAGCGATGGATAGAGTTCCTGCTTGATAGATGGTATGACATAAGCACCAAACAAAAGAATGGCTATTGTAGCAAGCGCAATAATGCTCTTGTTGGCGAGGCTTATCCGCGCAAGGAACGACATAAAATAGTCCTCTCTTTACCTTTATTCATATCTTTTTCAATACGTTGTTCTTCTGTTGCATTACAAGGGATGGCAGCAGCTTTCTTACAGAGTACAAAATATTTGTACGATTGTCGTCAGGGAAACCCCTGATGTTGCACGCTCGCAAGTGATATATAGTAACTATAACGCTACATGGGAAATGTTGTACGATGCTGGGAAAAGTCAGCAAAAAAGGGCTATAGTCTTAAATTAGGAAGAGGAGGAAGTTGAATGCAAATGGCACTTATGGACAAAAAATGTGTCAACGAAAGAATTCTTTGGCGATTACTGGTAGTCGTTGCGAGTTTAGTGGTTCAGGTCGTGGTCATCGTTTCCATGCTGGTAAGTTTGCGTCAACCTGCTCCACGCAACCTCACGTTTACCGCTGTGCCTGGAGATACAACTGCTTGTCGTATTGTAAGCATCAAACCACTTACGGATGCATGGTTGAAAAGAATTCAGCCCGGAACCATTGTCCATTTAGAGACCAATTCTTTACAGCCCGTCAATTGCAACACCTTATCTGGCTCCTTACGTGTACAAACGACGGAACAACAACCGCACATATGGATGCCTGCTTCCGCGTCTCTTCTCTACATCAGCTCAACACCGCCATCTATCGACCTCGCAACGGTAATATTGATGGGTATTCTCACTATTATTTTTGAGGTGGCTGGTGTGGCTGTTTTTCTGCGAGCTAAAAATCGAGCTACAGCATACATAACCTATGGTTTGTTTTACACCACTTCGCTACTGTTCAGTTTATCTGCTGTCTATGGCTTTGACTATCTGTGGATCAACACACTCACATTTGCATTAGCAATGATTGTACGCGGACTTTCGACGACCTTCGTTTGTCTCTTTCCACGACCAATCAGTGAGCAATCTGAGCAACATCATGTGCGACTAATGCCCTATATTCCCTTTGGTGTCGGGGTACTCATTGTGCTAGGATTTCCGCTTGCGTTTCTCTTTCCACAGGGACAATTTATCATCGTACTGGCATTCGTCTATAACCTCGCGTGTCTGGTCGTCGTCATCTGGATTTTATTCTGGGGACTACGCAATGTGAATAAGCATGAGCGGCAGCTTGCACGTATGATTGTAGTAGGAGTTACCTTCCTGCTCTTACCTCTAGCATTAGGTCTCAACATCGTGCAATTCAACATTGCTGGGCAAATTAGTCTTACACGCTTACTCTTCGTTCCATTGTTAGTGCTTCCGATTGCCTTTGATTATGCCTTGTTCCGTCACCAGTTACTTGGTACGACGAGTCTCATAAGCCGTCAGGTCATTCGCATATTGCTGTGGTTCACGTTGGCAAGCCTTTTTGTTTTTCCTGCTATCATTCTCGTGCGCGGACTCGAAAGTATCGGCGTGGTGCAAAGCGAGCCGCTCAATTACATCTATGCTAGTCTCCTTGCGTTCAGTCTCTGGCTATTTCCCCTGGTATGGCGAAAAGTTCGTGACGTAGGAGATCAAGTGTTATATCACGACTTTTACCAGTATAATCGTTCGCTACATGACTTGAGTGCTGCTCTTACACGCTTACAGGGACTCAATCAGATATGCTCGTTTTTACTGCCGCATCTAATGACTTTGCTTAACGCCTCCGATATAGCATTACTTGTACGTACTATGCCACAACAAGAAGGTACTGTTACTTCAGATGACATGAGAAGCTCTGCGTGGCACCTCTATCGCCAAAGTACTTCCGCTAAGGAACTGTCTCAGAATCGCTTGCTTGGAGTCGCACAACTAGCATTAACGCATATTCAAGGTGCTGATAATAGGCCGCTCTTACTTGATAATATTTTATTATTGGGGCTGTATGATGGCGAACGGCTTAGTGGTTTTCTTTGTCTGGGACCAAAGAAGAATTTCGAGCCATATAATCGGCAGGATCGAAGCTTCCTGGCAACACTTGTGGCTCAGCTTTCCGTGCTAGAAGTCAACAATCGCTATCTCTCACAGGCACAGGCTGATGCACAGAAGC
>CAXUGH010000080.1:0-6360 GCA_964250365.1 uncultured Ktedonobacteraceae bacterium | reverse complement strand
GTGCTAGAAGTCAACAATCGCTATCTCTCACAGGCACAGGCTGATGCACAGAAGCTTGGTGCCCTGAACCACCGCGTCATCTCAGCACAGGAAGATGAACGTAAACATCTCGCGTTGGAGCTACATGATGAGGCACTGCAACAGGCCATGCTACTGGTACGTCAACTATCGGATGCAAGCACAATGACCGAAGTAGCCGATGTGATGCCACTCGCTCGCTCCGTTGTCAGCAGTTTGCGCCGTACCTGCCTAGAGCTACGACCGCCTCTTCTGGACGAATTGGGATTGGAAGAGGCTCTACGCTGGCTTGCACGCGATACCGAGAAGCGCGGCAAGTTGAGCATTCAAGTACTCTGCAAAGGAGTTGTGGAGACGCGACTCTCACCATCTATCGAACTCGCATTATATCGTGTGGTGCAAGAGGCACTATCGAACGTGGTAAAGCATGCAAATGCTCACAACGTTGTTATACGGTTGCATCAAAAGTCATGCGGGAAGAGTTCGCTTCTCATCAGCGATGATGGGCGTGGTTTTCAAAGAAGATCGCCACTCGCCGAACGTCTTGGATTGGTTAGTATGCAGGAGCGCATGGAGTCAATCGGCGGACACATTTCCATTCGTACCAGTCCTGGACGCGGCGTTACTCTACGAGCTACCTATCAACATAGCAGTGAAATGCTTCAAAAAATCGAGCAACAACAGGAAGTTCTCTTATGAGCGACAAACCCTTCTTGGAAAAGACAATTACTGTGTTTCTGGTTGACGACCACACGATGATGCGCGAAGGCACACACCGTCTGTTGGAAGAAGATGCTGCGCTCAAAGTGATTGGCGAGGCACAGGATGGTAAAGAGGCAATTCGGTTGTGCCAAGAACTGCATCCCGATGTCGTCGTTCTCGATATTTCGATGAAGGGCATGCATGGCTTTAGCGTCGCCCAAATTCTGCTCTCATCTCCTGAACGACCTGCTATTCTCGTCCTCACAGCATACGATCAGGTAGCGTATGTACGGGCAATGCTCAAAGTTGGCGCAAGAGGTTACTGGCTCAAAAGTGCGCGTGCCAGCGATATCCGACAGGCGGTACACGATGTTGCGTCCGGCAAACAGAGCATCGCGCCAGAGGTACGCGCTCTGCTTGAGGATGATAAAGATACCCTACCTGTCTTTGTCGAGCCACTCACGACGCGCGAACTAGAGGTGCTACACCTGATCGTGCAGGGTGTACGCAACGGTGAGATCGCGCAACGCCTCTTCATCTCTGTTAAGACAGTCGAAACGCACTTGACCAGCCTCTACGGAAAACTCGGTGTGCAATCGAGGGCAGAGGCGATTGCACTGGCGCAAAGGCAGGGGCTGCTTTTGGAAGAGTGAATAGTAAAACCTCCTTTCAATAGAACGTACCTCGCTATTTTATAGCAGAAAAGTACTTATTCCTATTACTTTCTTTTACACACCTTTTTAATATAGCTTATTATGAAACCAAGCTTTCTTGTCTTGAAAAGATTGAACATTAAAAATACATAAAGGCACTTACAGGAAATTTATGTTACGATATAGGACGAACGCTGCGAATACAAAGTATAGCTTGTTTGGCTCAAAAAGCTATCATCAGCAAAAAAGTACCCTCTCTGAGGTACTTTTACTCTATTTACGGATGGTAAGCAAACAATGCAAACGTACATACTTGATCTTGAAACGCTACTGACTATACTACAAGAGGTTGATCAGAACGGGAGCCTCTCAACTACGTTGCCATCTGGTATTGCTACTATTAAAGAACGCTGTCAAGCAAGAATTGACTTACAAGACGGTAAAATTGCTTTTTGTCAGATTGACGGACAAAATGGAGAGGTTTTTGCTAGAGGAAGTCAAGCACTTCAGCTACTATCCCGATTAAGCCCCCAGGAGTGGCAACTAATAGAGGCGCAACAACCCAAAGCAGCATCAACCGCAAACAAGGCTCAACTATCTGCACAAAATCAGCGGTTTCTTTACACATTTACGCTTGTTCCTCGGCGCACAGTTGGCATTGAGCCGCATACATTGAACCGATTACCTCTACGTCACAGGCAAGTCTTCAATTTAATTGACGGAATGAGAAATGTCGAGAGAATTACAGAGATTCTTTTCTCATCAACAGACATAGAAGCCTTACAGCAAGTAGGAGAGATATTACAGGAGTTAGAGGCAATGAAAGTGATCGTTGTCAATCCGTAAATATAGATACATTTGCACACTATCACGCCAACTTCCCTGTGTTACGATAGTGTGTGCATAGTTATTTTAGAAAAGGAAATCATCATGAATACAATTCCTTCAGTACCAACGGATAACCCACCTCCAAGTTATTTGCGCGATCCCAATCTTGATAACACACGATCAAAGGGCTTACTGGCAACATGGTACCGTTATACAGCACCAGCCGAACCGCTGGCGACTGCAAATTTCAAAGAAAGGGATTTGTACAGAAGAGGACAACTTGCAAGTACAATTATGTTGGCACTACAATTTGTCCTCCTGATCATTATTCCCATAGGGTTATTCGGTCCAAACAAGCAAATATTCATCACCGCGATATTTCTTACTATCATCATCTTCATCAGTGCATTATTCAACCAAAGAGGCAAGGTTAATATTGCGGGACTTATATTATCACTCTCGCTAAACCTCGGTATTTGTTTAAGCATCATTAGAACTCCACACGGTCTGACACCAGACTCGATAGCAATGTTTGACCTCCTCGTATTCTCGGAATTATTTGTAGCTTCTCTGCTTCCAGTGAACTGGGTTTGGGCTTCAGCACTATTCAATATTAGCTTCAGCATCTACGAACTCACCTATGCACCCCGCACTCCGCTCCTTCAGACAGTCATGTCAACCAGTTATTATGCAGTTGTCTCTCGTCCCATTCAACTACATCTTCTAGTAACTGTAGTGCTTTTCCTCTGGGTTGTCAATGCGAATCGTGCGATCAAACGTGCTGACCGTGCCGAAGAGATTGCCAAGTTGCAGCATGATCTCGCACAGCAAAGTAAAGCGATTAAAGGACAGAAACAATTGCTTGACCGCAGTATCGATCAAATCGTTGAAACGTTGATGCGTTGGAACAACGGAGCAATGAACGCACGTATTCCACTTAACAGTGAGAATGTACTCTGGCAGGTTGCTGGCTCCATCAATAACCTGCTCTCTCGTGTGCAACGTTCACGCCAGGAGTCGGGGGCATTCCAAGCATATAATGAGGCGATGAGGCGTTTCTATGAGGCGCGTGAACGCTCTAATGGTGGCCCGATTCTCGATTGGAAACGCACAAATACACCTATTGACACGCTCGTTATGCAGCATAATACGCAAATGCGACACTTTACCGACTCCGATAGGGCGAATGATTATAGTGAGTCTCAATCATCGCCAACATTATCTTCATTCACAGATAATACTTCCTATTCTCGGTACTTCAATGAGACGCAAGAGAAATAAATCTCTGTGGCGGCTTATCGTTTCGACGAAGGATATGTACTGAAGTTTTCAGATGGGAGGATTTGTGTAATGTTAAGCGAAAATAGAAAAGCATTGGTTATTGGGGGGGGCATTGGAGGACTAGCTACAGCTATGGCACTGCGTCAAGCAGGTATGGATGTACAAGTCTTTGAAGCGGTTCGAGAGGTGAAAGAGGTCGGAGCAGGTGTAACCGTCTGGTCAAATGCGGTAAAGGCACTACAAAAGCTGGGATTGAAGAATCAATTAGAAGCGATTGGTATGCCTGCAACCTACCGTATTATCTACTCTGATCGTGGTGAACTGCTTTCTAAGATTAAGGTGGATCAGCTTGCTAATGGGCTGAGTGCGCCAATATTGCTGGTTCACCGCGCGGACCTGCAGGGTATGTTGCTTTCTGCATTTGGCGAAGCGAATGTTCGACTGAATGCAAGATGTGTAGGTTTTACGCAAGACGAAAAAGGAGTATGCGCCCGTTTCGAGGATGGAAGTGAGGCAAAAGGGGATTTGCTTATCATCGCTGATGGCATTCGCTCCGCGCTACGAGCACAGTTGTTTGGGAACAAACCATTTCGCTATAGTGGCTACGCAACATGGCGTGGCATAGCGTCGCTCGAAGACAAACACATTCCAGTAGGAGTCTCAAGCGAGACATGGGGACGCGGAAGGCGAATTGGTCTCATTCCGCTCAACAATGGGCGCATGTACTGGTTCGCTGGGCAGAATATACCACAGGGAGCATTCATGAATGAGACAGCAGATGAAAAAAAACAACGGATGCGAGACCTATTTCGCGGTTGGCACAAGCCTGTTGAAGCAGTTATTGAGGCGACGGCGCCATCAACGATCATACGCGCAGACATCTACGAAATGGAGCCGCTCGAACATTGGTGTCAGGGACGCATTGCATTGATGGGAGACGCAGCACATCCAATGACACCTAATATGGGACAAGGTGCCTGTCAAGCACTCGAAGATGCTATTGTGCTTGGGATGAGCATACAAGAAACAAACGATCTCCCGACAGCACTGCAAGCATACGAAGCAAAGCGCATACAGCGCGTCAATCGAGTGACAAAACAATCACATCGGATTGGAGTACTTTCCCAACTAGAAAATCCGTTCGCCTGTAGCGTGCGCGATTTTCTTGCGAAAAGAATGTATACCCAACTACTGTCTAAAGAGTTGGACTGGTTATTAAGCTTCAACGTCTAAATAGAGTCATGATGTTTCCTGTCGTACATCATGAGATTTGAGAAGGGTGTGTACTAGTGACGATTTCTACCAAAGTTTCTGTAGCGGCTCGTTTGAATCGCTTGCCAATTACTCCGACGCACCGTCGAGTCACTTTTATTATTGGCATTGGGCTGTTCTTCGAGTTTTATGAATTTTTCCTCGTTGGCGTGCTTAGTTCCACACTGGCTAAGGCTTTTCACATCCGCAACGGCAGTCCTCTTCTGTCGCTCTTGATAGCCTCGACCGCGATTGGCATGTTTTTCGGGGCGATAGGTCTCAATTATCTTGCGGATCGTGTAGGTCGCCGCACTGCATTTATCCTTAACCTAGGCATCTACTCACTGTTTTCGCTCATAGGTGCGTTCAGCCCAAATATCATTTTTCTAATCATCATGCGCTTTATCGCTGGTCTTGGTGTGGGTGCGGAACTGCCACTTTGCGACTCCTATTTATCGGATATGCTTCCGGCACGTTCGCGTGGTACCTACATTGCATGGGCCTATACCTTGTCGTTTCTCGGCTTGCCGCTGCTCGGCCTACTTGCGAGTCAACTCGTTACCAAGCAACCACTCGGGTTAGCAGGATGGCGCTGGCTATTCATCGTTGGGGCACTAGGTGCCGCTATCGTCTGGTTCCTACGTCGTGGTTTGCCTGAATCTCCACGTTGGCTCGAATCTGTAGGGCGTGTTGACGAAGCCAATGTCATAGTAAGCAAGATGGAAGAAGAGGCGAAGCGAGTGACAGGTGGCGAGCTTCCTAATCCACGCACTGATGAGCTTCCAGCGCAGTCAACGACTCCTCTTGGTGCTATTCTAAAACGGCCTTACACTGGTCGTGTTCTCATGCTCTCGGTGTTCCACTTCTTTGAACCATTTTCGATCAATGGCTTTGGCTTGCTTGTACCGCTCATTCTAACTGCTAAAGGGGTGACAATTGCCAATTCGCTCGCTTATAGCGCGATCTCCTATATCGGCTATCCTGTAGGGTCTATCTTGACCACTTATATCGTTGACCGCATCGAGCGTAAGTGGCTACTTACGATATCAGGCATATTGATGATTATATTTGGTGTTGCCTTTGGCTTCTCTTTGGCAGTTGCGCCTATTCTGTTGTTTGGCTTTGGCTTCGCGGTCTGTAGCACCATTTTTAGCAACGCATGGCATGTCTACCAAGGCGAGTTGTTCCCAACCTACGCACGCGCTACCGCCTCTGGACTTGCGTACTCGATCAGTCGAGTATCTACGGCTCTGTTGCCATTTATCCTGATACCCGTATTGTTCCGCTCAGGTCCCGTAGCAGTGTTTGTAGTCATTGGCGTTGCGACGCTGATCGCTCTTGCCGATGTGGCCTTTTTTGGGCCGCGTTCTACCGGTCAACCGCTAGAGTACGTCAATCCTGTTGTAGGCGAAGGAGTATAGAAGACTACAAAGGTTATTCATCGTGAAATAGTGGCTACGAAAACCAGGGTACCTTTATGGGTATCCTGGTTTTCGTGTTCAAAGCGAATTGGCATCCATTCCACTCACTCTAAACGTCTCCTTTTATATATGAGAGATGTTCGTTCAGCTTAACAGGAAGATATACGATCATGACAACGACTAGCACCGCCTCAGCCCATCTAAAG
>CAXUGH010000079.1:3721-18076 GCA_964250365.1 uncultured Ktedonobacteraceae bacterium | reverse complement strand
GGTGCAACATGGGCGTTGACGCTCTCCTTCATAGTCGCGTGGCTCGTCGCCCTCAGTGCTAGAAAAGGATTGCCCAAAGCAGCAACACCACTCAATGCCATCGAGCGCAGCAAAATCACGCGCTACCTCGGACCCGTCGTGATTGGCCTGATCGGGCAAATTATCATCAACAATAGCGACGTACTGATCGTCAAGAGCTACTACGCCGCCAACCCTGCTGGCCTCTACGCCGCCCTCGCCCTGATTGGACGCATGGTCTTCTTCGCCACATGGTCTATCGTCATGGTCATGTTCCCGCTCGTCGCCAAAAAGCACCAACAGGGCGAGTCTCATCGTTCTCTACTCTGGCTCTCAATCGCCATCATCGCGGGTATCTCAACGCTTATCATCATCGCCACCGCTCTGTTCCCCGAACCCGTCGTCACCATCCTCTTCGGTCACGCCTACCTACCCATCGCTCCCCTGCTCTGGCTCTACGCCCTTGCCACCGCCTTCTACGCCCTGGCAAACGTCGTCGCAACCTACCACCTCTCGCTCGGCAACGGACACGCCAACCTCTTCGTCCTGCTCGCAGGCATCGCCCAGATTCTCGGCCTCCTGCTCTTTCACCACACCCTCTTCACCGTCGTCCTCGTCCAGGTCTGCATCATGGCGGCTCTCTTCTGTGGCTTGCTCGTGTGGGATCGCGTTGTGACACGCACAAAATAATGGAAATGCATTCGAGAAAACACCACAATCGTGGTGTTTTCTCGAATGCATTTCCATTATTTTGTCCACACACCTAATCACATCATTTGACAATCCGCCATCCCAAACGTTTATACTATATACACGCACATCTCGACTCCCAATAGCACAAAGGCAGGGATAGCACATGTTAGAGTGGCTCGTACCAACTATCGCGGACAACGTTCTCGGCTATCTATTGGATCAAAGCGGCCTCGGTGACAAGCTACGCGAAAAGCTCAAACCCGACGCCACAAAAATAGCCTTACAGCACGCCCTTAGCGTCACCTTTGGACACTTCCAACAAAAATACCCCAACTCGTAGACGAACAATTCATGCGTACCAGCTTCGAGGATCGCAAATCCGGTGACATCCTCGGTCAACTCCTCTCGCGCACCAGAAAACCCAACCCCGACGACCTCGCCAACCTCTGGGCCACGCGCCGCTATCCCAACGACGAACCCCAACGCGCCAACAGCCTCAACACCTTCAAACCCATCGCCAAAGACTTCTTCGCTTACCTTAGTGATGCCCTCAAAGCCGAACCAGCCCTGCAAGAGCTATTCAACAACATCGCCATCGAGCAAACCGCCCAGGGCGTGACCAGCATAGATAAGAGTGCAGCTAGCCTCGACGAAAACGTAGCCGCGATACGTCGCAAACTGGATACGAATGTAGACCTCACACAAATTCGCTCCGCCTACCTGCGCTGGCTCATTGAGCGCAACCTGTATCTCGATGTGCGCGGCGTGGCTCAGACGCAGCGACAGGTGCAGGTGAAATTGGAAGAGGTCTATATCATGCTGCGGGCGCAGCGCGACGACGAACTGAGTTCCTCAGAGCGTTCCCTGCTCGACAGAGAACTGCTTGGTATGGAGCGACATGCTCTACGTAGCGAAGAGATCGACGATCAGCGCGACCTACTTACACACCGTTTCCAGCGTGGCAAACTATCCCTACCCGACCGTTCAGTTGGCGAGATACGCGACCTCTCGACCATCGTAGCCCAGCACGAACGCCTGATTATCCTCGGCGATCCGGGCAGTGGTAAGACGACGCTGCTCCGCTATCTCGCCCTGCAACACGCACAGGCACTACAAAACAACGCGCAAGAGGCTAGCAGTGAACTCGGCAAGACGCGTTTCCCCATCCTGCTCCGCATCGCCGATTACGCTGAACTTGGCAAGGGCAAATCCGTCACCAAATTTCTCGCCGACTATCATAATGAAAATCACGAATGTTCACATCCACACCTTGCTGAACTTTTTGCAGAAGAGTTAGCCAGTGGAAACTGCCTGATTTTGCTGGATGGCCTCGACGAAATCACCAGCATCGACGACCGTATGCGTGTGGTACGGCAGATCGAGGAGTTTGTGCGTCATCATTCCAGTGTTGGTAATCGCTTTGTTATCACCAGTCGCGTTGCTGGCTATCGCAATGCACGCCTCACAGGAGACTACGCCCACTACAAAGTGCAGGATATGGATGAGGAACAAATCCAACACTTCCTCGACATGTGGTGTCCCGCCGTCGAGTATGCCCAGACGCCCGACCTCTCGCCAGAACTACGCAAGACCAAAGCGCAACGCGAGATCGACGGCATCATGCAAGCTGTGCAACATACTCCAGGTGTGAAGCGGCTCGCCGCCAACCCGCTCCTACTCTGCACACTCGCCCTGATTCACCGCACAGGTGCCACATTGCCGCAGAAGCGCATCGACCTCTACAAACTCGCGGCAGAGGTATTGACGCGTACATGGCGCGTCGCGCAAGGCGTGCGCTCAACCGAACTTATGGACGACGCCGACATCACCAAACTCTTGCGCGAGCTCGCCTACTGGATGCATGTTCACAAACCCACAGGCATCGCCACCGAGCGCGAAATCATCAAGCTTTGGGCACGAGTCAACAACAAAGACGAAGACGACGAGCAATCCGAGCGTGAAATCAAAATCTTCCTCCGCAAAGTCGAGGAACACACTGGCCTCTTCGTCGAGCGTTCGCCCAAACGCTACGGCTTCATGCACCTCACCTTCGAGGAATACTACGCCGCGCGTTACCTCATCGCCCGCAGCCGCACCCGCGCCCAACTTATCCGCCAACACCTCCACGAACCGCGCTGGGAAGAGCCAATCCTGCTCGCCCTCGGCTTCGTCAACATCGACTCACCCGAAGACGCCGCCGAACTCGTAGACACCGCCATCCTCGCCCAAGGAGATGAAGCCCAAGACCTAGGATTCAAGCAAAGCAAATACGAGGATTTATTAGGGCGTGATTATTTGTTCGCATTGCGATGTTTGGGGGATCAGATAGCTGTAAGCGACAAAACAATGCGACAATTGCTTGATAGGTTGATCGGTGAGTTGTTGTATGAAAGTGGGCTAGCACAATATAGCCGTTATCGACAGGCATTGAATGAAAGGCTTGCGTATCTGAAAGGTAGTAAAGCCGCTACTGATACACTTATTCCACGCCTTCTAACAGTACTGAAAACGGATGAGGACGCGGCTGTGCGTTATTATGCAGCGGAGAGTCTAGGGCAAGTGGGAGCAGGGTCAGGTGAAGCGGTAGCAGGATTGCTCATGGCACTCAAAGGGGATGAGGCCGAGGGTGTGCGCTACTGGGTGGCGGATAGTTTAGGGCGAGTGGGAGTAGGCTCTGTTGAGGTAATAGAGGGGCTATTGACCGAAATGAAAGAGGATGGGGTAGAGAATGTGCGTTCACAGGCAGCATGGACTCTAGGGCGAATGAGTGCAAAATTAGTTGAGGTTATTGCGGACTTACTCACAATGCTTAAAGAGGACGAGTCAGAAGATGTGCGCTATCAAGTGACGTTGAGTCTAAGGCGAATGGGAGTAGGGTCAGTTGATGTGATACAAGGGTTGCTTATTGCCCTTAAAGAAGACAGGTCAGAACGTGTTCGCCTCAATGCAGCGAAGAGTCTTGGAGAAGTGGGAGTAGGATCAGCCGAGGCAATAGCAGGGTTGTTGACCGCGCTTAAAGAGGATACAGCCGAGGATGTGCGCTACTATGCCGCGGAGAGCCTTGGAAATGTGGGAGTGGAATCAGCCGAGGCAATAGCAGGGTTGTTGACCGCGCTTAAAGATGATTGAGCCGAACTGGTTCGCTTCATTGCCGCGATGAGTCTTGGTGTTGTGGGAGTAGGATCAACCGAGGTGATAGCAGGGTTGTTGACCATACTCAAAGAGGATGAAGCAGAAGATGTGCGCTACTATGTAGCACAGAGCTTAGGGCAAGTAGGATCAGGGTCAACCCAAGTGATAGCAGGGTTGTTGACTACACTCAAGGAGGATAAGTCAGCGAATGTGCGCTATAGGGTAGTGGAGAGTCTAGTAAGATTAGCTCAAATAATAGCTGATGAGAGCAGTGATATATTACTAGATGCATTAAAAAATAGTAATAATTGGGCTGTGCGTCGAGATGCAGCTCGCCTCATTGGTCGTTTCGGTAAGAATAGTGAACAGTATATCCAATCACTACACAGAAAGCTTTTGGATAGGGACAGTGATGTCCGTATTGCATGTGTACATGGATTAGTTCTATTTGCACGACGTTTTCCCGCTACTTATGCCACGATAGAAAAACTGTTTATACAAGCCATTGAGCAACCAAAATTCGATAAGAAGGATGATATCTCTGAGCGTTCCGCACACGACTATGCCTATGATGGGTTGTGGTTACTGGTGGTTGGGGGCGAGATCGAGGATGAGGACGAGTAGGTGGAAATGCGCGATGTGAGGGTTTCCGGTGAGGAAGGACGGAGGGAGAATGTATTTGCAAAGGGGGATAGGTGTTGATTTATGGCAAAAGTATGGGATGATACGATCAAGCGGCTGGTGAGTGCAAATCCGCAGGATTTTGTTTCGTGGTTGCTGGAGCGAGCGCAGTTCAAGGACTTGCTGTCCGTCGAGTTGAAGAATCGCACCATTGTAAGCGATATACTGTTACTGGTGCTTATCGACGGCCAAGAGGTATTACTACACGTCGAATGTCAAAGCACCGACGAAGAAGATATGGCGGTGCGCCTCTTGGTGTGGAATGTTCTTGCAACACGCGAACACAAAAGGCGTGTATACTCATGCGTAATCTATCTACGCAAAGATAGCAACCTACCAGAGTCACCTTTAGTCTGGTCTATGCCCGATGGTAGCGAAACACTACGTTTTCATTTTGAAGTCATGAAACTTTGGGAAATGACCGCAGAGAGTCTACTAAAGACGAATCTCGTTGGCCTGTTCCCTCTATTGCCGCTCACAAAAGACGGTAAACGTCACGAAGTCGTAGAGGAAATGGTAACAAAGATCGTTGAAGCTCAACAACCCGCATTATTGAGATATGCCCAAATGTTTTCCTCGCTCGTATTCAAAGATAAAGATGATAAAGCGTGGCTCGAAAGGAGATTTGCAATGTACAAAGATATCTTAGAAGATTCGTGGGTGTATCAGGAGACAAAATTAGAGGGAAAGCTAGATGCCTTACATAAAACAACTATAAATCTTGTACAAGCACACTTTCCAGAGGCTTTAGAGGTCGTGAAAAGGCAGATTGACGGTATTAAAGATGAAAATGTCTTACAAAATTTGATTGTCCAAATCAGTTTTGCAAAGAATACCGAAGATATATTACAGATTTTATTGGACCTAAGTAAAAGCAAACCAGCGAATTAGGGCTTGATACGTCAAGCCCTATCTCCTTAAAAGAGTTAAATTTATTGTTCGGCATCACGCGATCAAATCCGCCCCATCATACTGCGGACTATTGATCTTGCGCGACACCGAGCGTACCTCCATCTCACTAGCTGTATATGGCTTGAGCAAGTGTTGCAACACATTCATATCGTGCTGTTGTGGGTCGAGCCATTCCTCTTGTGCCTCGGCGGGGAGGATGGCTGGCATGCGATTGTGAACGGTTGCCGCTAGCTCGTTAGGTGCGGTAGTGATGATGGTGCAGGTGCGGAGCAGTTGACCATCGGCCTGTTTCCACGCATCCCACAGGCCAGCGAAGGCGAACAACTCGTGGTTGGGCAGCGTAAAGTACATCGGCGTCTTGCCACCCGCCTCCTGCCTCCACTCATAGAAGCCATCGGCGACAATCAGGCAGCGTTTGCCTTGTAGGAGCCGCTTGAAGCTTGGCTTCTCCGCAAGCGTCTCGGCTCGTGCGTTAATCATCTTTGAGCCGATGCTCTCATCCTTAGACCACGAGGGAATCAGCCCCCAGCGCAACATCTCAAGATGCTTCGTCTCATCTTGCACAACCGTCACCACCTCCTGTGTCGGGGCGACATTGTAACGCGGTGCTGTCTGCACCGAGGGCGTGACGCCAAACGCCTTCGCCACAGCATCTATATTCACTGTCAATGTAAAGCGACCACACATGGGTTGTTCCTCCTATTTCGTCTACATTTCATCTTCCTAATAGGTATTCTTTTTTAATACGTATGAAACGGTTGAAATGTGGTAGACAGAGAACCCTCATGCAATACTTTTTCCTACGCTTCGTCTTTATATCTTGGAATGTTTACAACCATTATTTTGATATAGAGGAATAACCTATGTGGCAACTACTCTTCTCCACGCTCCGTCAGCAGCACGGCAACACAATTCTTGCAGGTGGCGGCTTCTTTCTTGCGGCTTGTACACTCATCTTGCTCACCGCGACGACACAAGGCACCGTCATACGCGCCAATCAGATTATCAGCCAGAACTGGCGACCCACCTACGATCTCGAAGTCTTGCCAGCACAGACACAGATACCGACGGGCAAGTCGATACCCGCCGATTTTATCGCGGGCAATGGCGGCGGTATCAGTATGCAGCAGTACCAACAAATTCAGCAACTAACAAATGTCGAGGTTGCCGCGCCCGTTGCCTATCTTGGTTACGTACAGATTCCCTCTCCAGAAATGGGCTTCGCGCCTGATCGTCTCCCACAAGGCTACTATCAGGCCGATTGGACACTTACAGCTTCCAACGGCAAACAAAGCTTCGTTGAGCGGCACCAGAGCTTTATTTATGAGGTGAACGGCTCTTGCCCCGACGACATGAGCGTTGCACACGCAGATGTACTGGCAAAACAAAATATAACAGCATCTTTCTACACGTCTAACTGTGGCTTTAACGGTGGTTACGCACCTCAAGTCTTCCAAAGTATTGATACTGGCCCTTTTCTCCTTACCGCTATTGACCCAACGCCAGAAGATCAACTCGTCCATCTCAATCAACATATCACAAACGGGCGCATGCTCACGAACCAGGATACTCTGCAAAAGGACCCGAATGCTCTGGGCGCACCAGAATATAAGGTCCCTTTGCTTTTGCAACGTCAATTGCAAGGATCGACCAACTTACACATTACCTTCAAACGCCTCACCACACAAGTTATTGACCCGCGACAATTAGCGACCAGGGGCGGTATATCGTATCTCTTGCACCAACCTGATCAGCAAGTTCTCCTCTCGCACGAAGCACCAACGCTTCAGAATAGTCTCATCAACGTCAGCAAACAAGGCTATGTTCCCGCGTTATACTGGGACGGGCAGTCCTGGCAAGCCATCTACGATCTTGGTGGTTATGACAACATTTCTTTTCTCTACCAACCATCTGGCCTTACATATCGGTCAACAAAACCTCCTGCAGGACAGTCTGGTGGTGCCTATATGCTCGTTCCCAATAATACGCAACAAACACCAGGATTACCGAAATCTGTTCAAGATCAATCAGAGCTTGTACTCCCTAATCAACAGGGACCAGAGGTTGCGTTTCGCAAGCTTACGCCAGTCCACACTACTGCCTCTTATGAAACGCAATTTATCGGTCAATTCACTAATAACTCCATTTCGAGCCAGTTCAGCAATCCGCTCAACTGGCTACCAGAGACAACATATGCGTCGCAACCTGTGCAGTTGCGGTATGATGCACAGGGACGCCCCGTTCCCTCGACTCCCATCTATCCCACGACCAATCCTGCTGGCTTCACGCTCCAACCACCTGTCGCTCTTACTACGCTTGCCGCCGCACAACGGATCATGGGGAACAAGTGCATCAGTGTAATTCGTGTGCGCGTAGCGGGTGTGAGTAGCGCGAACGAGGCCAGTTGGAATAAAGTGGCTCAGGTGGCGCAACAGATTCGCCAGACAACAGGGTTGCGTGTACTGGTGACGCTCGGCTCCTCACCTCAACCAACGCTTGTGTATGTGCCAGGGCTATCTGTTGGGCAATACGGCTCGACGCGTCCCATTGCTCCGCTTGGCTGGGTACAGGATTCGTGGATTTACATTGGAGCCGCTGTGATCTATCTCGCTCAACTCGGTTCAACTCGCGTCCTCTTCCTCGGTGCAATTCTGCTCGTCTGTATGGGATATCTCATCGTGACATTCAGTGCGTTGGCAACGACGCAACGCAAAGAGTTTGCCGTTCTCAGTGCCTTGGGTTGGCGTCCCTGGCAACCGATTCGCCTGTTTCTAGGGCAAGCCCTAACACTCGCGCTCATAGGCGGCGTCGCTGGTATTCTCGTCGCATTACTTATCGCCGCGCTATTTGGTGCGACCCCTATTCTGCTGGTCGTCATCTGGACACTACCCGCTATCCTGTTGCTTGGTCTACTCAGCGTGCTTGCCCCGCTCTGGCAAATCTGGCACATTCGACCAGCCGAAGCTTTACGCGCTGGCTCAACTGTGACACAACGTGGCGGCTTGCGAGTACGCTTCTCGTCACTACTATCACCCTTAGTTGCGCTCTCACTCAGCAACCTCACGCGTTTGCGTATTCGCGCTCTCATCGCTATTGGTAGCATCTTCTTTTCTGCATTGTTGCTCACAATTCTCTTTAGTGGCCTACTCGCGTTTCGCCAATCACTACAGGGAACGCTACTGGGCAACTATGTTCTATTCGAGACACAAATACCACAGATTGCAGGTGCTGTATTCGCAGTGATTTTGACGTTCTTGAGTGTCGCCGATCTCTTGCTACTCCAAGTTCGTGAACGGCAGCAGGAGATCGGGCTATTGCGAGCCGTTGGTTGGCGACCAATATTCATCCAACGCATGTTCATTCAGGAGGGTCTCTTGCTTGCCCTCTGTGGAGCTTTACCAGGAGTGCTGGTTGCCCTGCTGATACTCGCGGCACAACATACCGTACAGGGAGCCATTCCGCCGCCACTGATCGCGCTTGTCTCCCTGCTCGGTATGCTTATCATAGGCGCACTGGCAACGCTACCCGCTATCCGTACAGCCGAGCGCATGCAAGTGGTCGAGGTGCTACGTGCCGAGTAACAGGCGGATTTATGGTGTATTAGAAAAATGAACAGGGAGTCACATGCCTTCTTCGATAAGCTGTACCAGCAGTATTATCCGCGTGTGCTGGCATATTTTCGCTTTCGTGTTGGCAAGATAGATGTAGCGGAGGACTTGACATCGCTGGTGTTTGAACGTGCCCTCATGCATATCACGGAACTGAAAACGCCAGAGGCGGCAGCATCGTGGCTCTTTCGTATCGCGCAAAACTGCGCTCATGACTATTTTCGACGGCAACGACCAGAGGTCTCATTGGAGCAACTGATACTCACGGAGCCTGTTCAACAGCGTTCGTCGGAGGAACAGGTACTTGCCAACGAAGAACGACGTGCCTTACTCGCACATGTAAGTAAGCTCTCGCAACGTGAACAGGAGATTATCGGTTTGAAATTCGTGGCACATTTGACAAACCGCCAGATCGCACGCGTGTTACATATGCCAGAGGGTACGGTTGGCTCGCTGCTCTATCGCACACTCGGCAAATTACGAGATGCACTACGCAAGGAAGGAGGGACAGCATGAAGAGACGTGGAGAGAATCCTGATGAGGAGTGGTTTGCGAGAT
This sequence comes from uncultured Ktedonobacteraceae bacterium, assembly GCA_964250365.1. Lineage (GTDB taxonomy): Bacteria > Chloroflexota > Ktedonobacteria > Ktedonobacterales > Ktedonobacteraceae > JBBQVS01. The sequence goes on along the minus strand of CAXUGH010000079.1, from coordinate 8,474 downwards.
TGGATGCAATCACTACAGAGAAAGAGACTCCTACACCCCAAGATGACGAGTTGTTACACGTAGCGGCGAAATTAACCGATGCGTTGTCGCCACTTAACTCGTCCGACGCGCTCCCCATGCAAAATTTTCGTAGCATACAGGTGAGTACACAGGCACCAGCCACAATGCAAGCAAGACGCAAAAAACGCTCTTTGCTGCAAACACTCTTGACGACAGCAGCGGTACTGTTTGCCCTCTTCGGCATCGTCGGAGCCTGTCCCGCCAATACATCTGTTGTGGCGGCAACGCGAGACGCGGGACAACGTATCTGGCAAGCCGCGACCTCATTTGAACAAATCGACGCCTCCTCTCTCGCCCTGCTTGCCGCGAAAAGAGCAGGAGTGCGTCCCTTGCTACCTGTCACCGTCCCTGCAAACACACAATCCGTCGAGTTCGGCATTGTTACGGAGGATACAAGTCCGCAAGCGTTTCGCGCCTTTATCGCCGACTACAGTATTGCTGGACAAGATGTGTCTATCTATGAGGAATCTACTAACCTTGTTGTTCCTTCGTCTGCCGCGCAAAACATTACGGTTGGCCTGAGCGAAGGCCACTTATTTCAGGATAACGCAGGTAACAGTATTCTACAATGGTATCAGGACGACATGACCTGTCAAATAGCAAGTACACTTCCTATAGATATGCTACTTGCACTTGCACGCCAATTCCATCCCATTGCACGTTGGGACCTCATTCTATAAAAACAAAAGAACATGGTCGGAACCCGATTTATCACGCCCTCGGACGAGCGCAGCAATGTCCGTTCTGGATATGCTAACAAATAAAAGGAAGTAACATATGGAACAACAACCCGATCCAACACTCGAATCGCAAGACAACAAAGAGCGTAAAAGTATTCTCAGCGTCAAAGACGTGAGCAAATCATACAAGGTGCCCAACGGCAAGGTCGGCGTATTACAACATACATCCTTTGAGGTACAGGAGGGAGAGTTCATTGCCATTACTGGCTCGTCGGGGTCAGGCAAGACAACCCTCTTGATGCTACTTGGTGCGTTGGATGTGCCCGATGAAGGCGAAATCTGGCTCGATGATGTTGCCGTTCACAAGTTGCGTGGCATTGTGGCAGCCGACTTTCGCCGCGATAAAGTCGGCTTCGTCTTCCAACTGTTCTATCTCCTACCCAACATGACTGCGCTAGAGAACGTGATGGCTCCCCTGCTCCCGTACCGGCGCAAGCTGTCATTTGATTTGAAGGAACGCGCCCAGAACCTACTAGAACGCGTCGGCTTAGGAGATCGCTTAGACCATACACCTGCACGCTTATCGGGTGGTGAGCAACAGCGCGTAGCGATTGCCCGTGCGCTCATCAATCAGCCGCGCGTGCTACTCGCCGACGAACCAACGGGCAACCTTGATACAACCACTGGTAGCGAAGTCCTGCAAGTCTTACGTGAACTTCAAGAGAGTGGCAATCAAACGCTCATCATGGTAACACACGATCTCGAAATCGCCCGTATCGCTGATAGACGCATTCAGCTAGGCGCATTACATTAAGTGATGAAAAGGGAACAGAGCACATGCAAGCGAGCTTGCATGTGCTCTGTTCCCTTTTCATCACTTTTCTAATCCCGTCGTATCGCGCGATCCATTGTGCGCGGCGTCGCTTGCAGGAAGTGATCCCACGCGCTGGTCTCCCAGTCATCGACTCTACCGGCTTCGGGCAGCCAACCCGGGAGCGGCATGAGCAGGTGTTTCGAGAGTGCATCGATGAACGGCTCGTACATGCCGCGTATCTCCGCCAGTTTCCGCTCGACATCCTCACCATCGCTCAGGTAAATCTCGTGCTTCGCAAGCTCTTCACGTAAACGTGCGAAGTCGGCTCGTGAGAGTCGCTTCGCCTCAAGGGTCGGCGGCGTTCCATACACCTGTGCGAGATCAACGGCGGCATGACGCGCGATGGCAAAGACGAATTTCGCCGGTTTGATTGGCACATCGTGTAGCCCCACCATAATCAATGCACATACGTCCAGCATCACGGTAAGCGAAGCCAACCAGGATTGCCGCTCGTGCTGCGAACGATAGTACGTCAGCACAGGATACGAGAGGTGACTTTCCAGCAGTTCGGCACACCATTTTTCCCAGTCTCGCAGGTAGTCTACCAATGCATCCGTATGTGCCCCTTTGCAGTGCCGACGCAGCAGTTCCATCGCCGTTGGTGGTGATCCCGCACGAGCATCGAGCGTCGAGATGTTGATTTCGCGCTTTGAGAATTCCTGATAAATCACCGGCACATACCCAATAATCAACGCGAGAAACGCAAAGCCCATACCGGATTCTAACACGGTAACGACCCGTGCAATGCCTTCATGCGGTCGAACATCGCCTAATCCAAGTGTGACAAACGTTGTCCCACTCACATATAAATCAGTGCCGAAATCTGGAATTTTCTCTGGTGCAGTAACTTGTGACCCCAGCCCCCATTGTACAAGCGCGAAGCCCAGTATGAGTACTCCTGCCCACACCACTATTAACAAAATGAGCGAAAGTGGTCCGAAGTAGCTCAAATAATACTCACGCCGATTGCCTGCACGCATCTTACGTGCAGGCATCGACCAGAGCAGCCAGGAGGTTATATAGAAAAAGCGTGATAATCTAATCCTACGAGAGACGCGGCGCGGCAAAATAATAGACTCAAAGCTATCCTGCAACATGCCTAAAATCAAGAGAATACCAAAAATGAGCGCGACTATGTTCATAATCCCCCCTTTTACACACTAACATGCCTTCCTCTATCATATCAGATTTACACGTTGCATGAACACAAAAAAACGCATCTGTCTTGTCGATTGATCGACAAGACAGATGCAATAACGTTTAGCAGGGAGACCCTTGCGGTCTCCCCTACATGTAACATAAAATGTAGGGGAGACCCTCGCGGTCTCCCTGCTATTGGTCGCTTCGTGTTTCTTTTTAAGCCGCTAACAAACGCTCCACCATATTCAGTAGATCATCCAACTCAAAGGGCTTGTTCAGACCAACCATATTGCGTTTCAGCACCTCCTGCTCCGGCAATTGTGCGCTCATAAGAATCGCAGGTGTATCCTTCAACGTCTGTCTTGCCTTGAGCAAGTCGTAGAGTTCCAGCCCATTCATAAGTGGCAAGCGATAGTCAGTGATAAAAAGACACGGTTGCACCTTATCTACAATCTGTAGAGCCTGAAACCCATCGGTCACAAGCAATGCCTTATACGGCGTCTCCTGTGCCAGTGCCTCCACAAGAAAGGCACCAATACTATCATCATCCTCAATCACAAGAATAGTCGGTTTATGTATATCCAGAGCGGATTGCTGCATCATTCTATATACTCCAAATTGTCCAACACATTACCCCCACACTTACATAATATCTGTTACACGTTCTAATGGATAAGCTAGTTTCGCTTTTGCATTGGAATCTGTTTAACTTTCGCTTAACGAGAGGTTGGAAGAGAGAATACATCATTATCTTATTGTCCCAATATTACATGTATGTTATAATCCGCATAAGCTGTAAGGATCAGCTTGTATGTAAATAAAGGGGAAGTTTGACATGGGCGTTTTAGGGGTTGTACAAACAACTGTGAGGAAGGGACAAATCACGGAAACAAAGATATTGGCGCGTCTCACAGAACTTGGTTATAACTGCCTTATTCCTTGGGGGAATGATCTTAGATACGATATTGCTATTGATAAAGAAGGACAATTTCTCCGTCTACAATGTAAGACAGGAAGGTACAACGAGAAGAAAGGAATTATCGAATTCAATACAGCTATTACTTATCATGCTCGTGGAGAAAATGGTTCTCATCTGAGAAGAGGCTATATTGGAGAAGCTGATTACTTTGGAGTATACTGTCCAGAGTTAGGAACACTTTACCTCGTTCCTGTGGAAGACACTCCTAAAGGTGTTGCTTCTCTTCGTGTTCGTCCAACAAAAAATGGGCAGATCAAAGGAGTTCTCATAGCGGAGACCTATGTGTTATAAGCCGATGAGGAGATTCGAACTCCTGGCCAGCGGTTTACAAAACCGCTGCTCTACCACTGAGCTACATCGGCATAATGTCCTGTGAGACGTTTTTAATATATCATATTTGTCAAGAGTAAAAGAGCCGTTGGAAGAAATTCTCTTATTGGCTCTTTTGCCAAACATGGTATACTGAATATGGTCTCAGTGAGTTCAACGTACCGAAAAGGCCATATTTAGTAGTTTGAAAGCCAGGAACAAAGCATGGAAGGAGAGTATTATGAGTATTATGACCGAACAGCTTAAATATGCATTTGAACGAGCGCAACAATTGCCAGATGTCTCTCAAAATGCTTTGGCAGAACGCATCTTAGAAGAAATTGACGAACAGGAATGGAACGAAATCATTAGCAAGCCTCACGTACAGCAGAAAATGTTGACGCTGGCAGATGAAGCGTGGCAGGAGCATGAAGCTGGCGAGACTGAAGAAGTTATCATGTAAAAAACAAGAATTAGGATTGAAAATGCCAGTAATTGTAACTTGTATTCTTATATTTTGTGCGTTCTGGGCACTTTGGTTTGTAGGGCTAGTCATTTACATATCGCGTTTACCATTTAGAAGAATTTACATGATAAAACGCGATAGATGGTTACGAAAAGAAACTTTTGAGCGCAGAGGTGTATCTCCTTTGAAAGTACCTACCTCGAATACAGACTCTACTTCCGAAACACCAAACACCTAAACCCTAT
>CAXUGH010000079.1:0-3621 GCA_964250365.1 uncultured Ktedonobacteraceae bacterium | reverse complement strand
CAATTCCACCGCGCATAAGCACACGCGCGAACTCTTCGACGTTGCGCGGCGCGAAGATGTTGAGCAGAATATGTAGCGTGTCGCTGGCAAAAACCAATCGCTCTTTGAGGTTAGCAACAACAAAATGCAGCTCCTTATAGCGTTTCGCCGCCATACGCATCGCCTCTTTCGCTATGTCCAACCCAATGTACTCACATTGAACATCGGGTAATCGTTCCTTGAGCGCATGCTGTAACTGTCCCAGATAATAGCCCTCGCCACAACCTGCATCAAGTATGTGAAGTGCTGGCAAGCCGCCTATCTCATCGCTCTCACTTTTCAGATAGCTATAGACAAGCGTGTTGATTGCATTTACAAGCGGCTGATAATGTCCCTGTTCCAGAAATGCTCTTCGTGCTAGCAGCATCTCTTTCGTATCGCCCATGCTATCTGGCAACTTCTTCGTCAACAGATTGACATAGCCCTCTTTGGCGATATCGAAGCTATGCCCCTTCTCGCATTTGAGCGCATTGCCCACCTGCATAAAATGAGTAGAGCAAACGGGACAGGTAAGAATGCGTATATATGGTGACGTTGTGAAATTCATAATATCCTTTGCGTTTTTATCTTTGTGTCGTAGTTGTTAGTGAAGTATATGTGAGAACTAGGGTGCCCGCAAGGGGAACGCCCCTCCCATACGACGGGACGTGGTGGAAACCTTCCGTATATGGGAGGGGCGTTCCCCTTGCGGGCGCCCTGGCCTCACCACAGACCTCTTTTTGGGCTAAAGTTAATGCATATGGGAGAGGCGTTCCCCTTGCAGGCGTCCTGGCTGTATATCGTTTTCTCCGTTCATTTATGTTAAAATGGTCGAGACAAAACACGTTTCTAAAAGGGAAATACAATGAACTACGCTATTCTCGGTGGTGGTGCGCTGGGGTTGATGACGGCATATCGTCTTACACAGGCGGGTCAGACGGTGATGGTGTTTGAGCAGGAGCCGATTGCGGGTGGTCTTGCCTCCGGTTTTCATCCAGGCAGCAATGAGCAGATGTGGTTAGAGAAGTTCTATCATCACCTGTTCCGCTCCGATACAACAGTGATAGCTGCCATTGAAGAGCTTGGTCTTGGCGACCACCTCGAATGGCTCCGTCCGCGCTCCGTCTGCCTCCTCAATGGTAAGACTGAGCAACTTGACTCTCCCCTCTCACTGCTACGCTTCAAACCATTACGTATCGACGAACGTCTACGTGTCGCCGCCGTACTCGCCTTCCTCAAAGTCGTGCCGCCATCATTGTTAGAGGGCAAGACCGCCGATGCATGGCTGCGACGCTGGATGGGCAAGCGACCCTACGGGATGCTCTTCGAGCCGCTGTTCGTTGGCAAGTTCGGCGCGATGAAGGACGAAATCGCTCTTCCCTGGTTCTGGGCACGTATTCATGATCGCACAACGCAACTTGGCTATATGCGCGGTGGCTTTCAGCACGTTTACGAACGCCTCGTCGAGCGTATCACGCAAGCTGGTGGCAAGGTTCTGCTTGGTACCAGCGTTGAGAAAGTCGAGCAAGTTGCTGATGCAGAGGGTAAGCAACAATGGAGCGTCCAGACCAGCAACGGCACCTGGACATTTGACCGCGTAATCTCGACGCTACCCACGCGTCTCTCCTGCCGCCTTATTCCCGCTCTACCCGATGATTACCGTGCGAAGTACGATTGGGGACAGGCATACGGGGCGCACTGCCTCGTGTTAGCTCTAAATCGCCAGTTGACTGATAGCTACTGGATCAACATCTGCGATAGTGGCTACCCCTTCACTGGCCTCTTTGAACACACAAATTTCCGCTCACCCGCCGAATACGACGGGAAGCACCTGCTCTATCTTGGCAACTATCGCCCTATGAACGATCCTCTCTTCTCGCAAACGAAAGAAGAGGTTCTGGCGGAGTTTTTGCCACATCTGCAACGCCTCGTCCCCTCCTTCAAGTCAGAGGATGTACTGGAAAGCTGGCTCTTCAAAGCACCGTTCGCGCAACCCATCGTCACTACCGACTATAAGGAACACATTCCGCCGCTTGCAACGCCGCTCGATGGCCTCTGGCTTGCGAACATGTTCCAGATATACCCGCATGATCGCGGTCAAAATTACTCGTTCGAGCTTGCCGAACGCCTCACAAAAGAATTGCTGAAACAACATAGCGTGACACAACCTCATCATTGATGAGTTTGTGTCACGCTATGTTCTTTCTTAGTACCTTCATAAAACTTCTCCCATAACCAATACACAACATGGTCGTATCGGTGTACAATAATGAAAAGCAGAGATGCTGAGTACACAATTAGCTATGCTAAAACGTATCTGATAATAAAAAGAGGAAAGACAAGGAGAAATTATTTATAGCATGAGTACACCCAAACAAACACCGCTAACTACACCCAAACAAACATCGCAAAACAACCTGACAAAAAACGAAGAGGCTCTGCTCCAACAAAGCATAACTCAGGATGCGCAAACCACGCTGCAAGAGGGCTTACCCGATCCGACCCGCGCCGTAGAGCAAAGTAGAGTGAAGCCTATCTACCCGCAATGGCCTACATCGCATCGTGGTCCCACGTCAACACCACCGCCGCCGGGACAGCGACCAATGAATGCTATTCGTGCGGAACAGGTCGTCGAGGTTGGTTACAATCAGGTGACGGGCGAGCCGAGTACTCAAGACCCAAGCCGTGCTAATCCTACTGAAGAGCAGGGACCCGCAGGCACCGACCAGCAAGAAACCGCCCAGGACATTCTGCATCGGGGAAAACAAAGATTGTAAAGAACATAAAATAAATCTCATCTCATGCTGCAGCATGAGATGAGATTTATTTTATGTTCTTTCCTATACGCCCGATTTGCAGAGCCAGCAGCACACCAAACGAGACCGCCAGCAATACCACCGCGAGGGCAATAGACTTGTCCAAATCATCTTCAGCAGCGATATAAACGGCGATAGGCATGGTCTGTGTGGTGCCTTGAAAGTTGCCTGCGAACGTAATCGTCGCGCCAAATTCGCCAAGCGCACGCGCCCAGGATAAGCCAATACCTGACAACAAGGCTGGCGCAATCAATGGCAGAGTGACGCGCCGAAACGTATAGAGCGGCGAGGCTCGCAACGTATAGGCCGCAAGTTCATAGCGTCTATCAAGTTGTGACAGCCCTGCCTTCGCACTATTCACAAAAAAAGGTGCCGCGATAAACGTCTGCGCCATCACCACCGCCACCGTCGTAAATGGTATCGTAATGCCAACAAGATCGAGATAGCGACCAATCAAGCCAACGCGCCCGAACGTGAGCAGCAGAGCCACACCAGCTACAACCGGTGGCAACACGGTTGGCATCGTCACCAGCGTCTCTAATACCCTCCGTCCAGGGAAATTCAGTCGTGCCAGAACATAGGCTACAGGCAGACCCAACACTATCGAAAAGAACGTGCTAAGCGTCGTCGTGAACAAGCTCAACTGCAACGCCTGCAACACGTCCGGCTCTTGTACCGCCGCCCACAACACACTTATCGGCTCATGAAACAGCAAAGAAGCCAGTGGCACCCCCAAAAATAGAAAAAAAACTCCCGCCAAACCACCCACAAGGATACGCGTAGGCCA
>CAXUGH010000078.1:16445-18135 GCA_964250365.1 uncultured Ktedonobacteraceae bacterium | reverse complement strand
TCATATTACCTATTAAAATCTATATAATTTGTGCTAAGATCTATCACAATACTTCTCTGGGAGTATATCATTTTTAAGCAAGGAAGTTGTGACATGACAGCAGCTCTGCCGCTGTCATGTCGCAACTTCCTACTTGCTATCCCCTCAGCATCGTGATACACTCTTGCAAGAAATCAAAAAGCAATAATCCAGGGACGTGCAACTCATTTATTAAATAGCGACGAACGTTTCTAGGCACGGAAGTAAAAATCCCTGTGGAACGATTTGCAGGCGGTAAAAATCATGGCTGAACAATGGCGTATTTTTGTGGTTGTAGACGACGAGAATCTCAATCAAAATATTGTCAGTTCTTTACGCAAAGATGGCTATATTGTGAATGGCGCAACTCATGGGCGCGAAGCTGTACGCACATTATGGGCAGAAGTGCATGATATCGTTGTCAGCGACCTTCATACGCCAGGTGCCGATGGTTTTGAATTATTGCAATGGTTGCGTGCCTATCGTCCAAATACGCGCGTTATACTCATTGGCAATCCAGTTGCCTCGCTACGCACGCAGGCGTTAGAGGCAGGTGCGGTGAGTTATCTCGAAAAGCCGCTTGACCTGCATCTATTGAAGGGAGAGTTGCGGCGTCTGCTGGTGCAAACAGGTTTCTCCGCCGACCTGGACTCGTTCGATCTACTGGACGTGATTCAAATTATTTCAGGGAGCCGCAAAAATATTGCTCTGCTCGTGAATACTGGTTTGGAAGAGCGTGGCATGCTGTGTTTTCATCAGGGCAATCTAGTGTGGGCTGAATATGGAGTCTTGCGCGGCGAAGAGGCGTTTTTCGCGCTAGCCGCACACAAGAATGGCACCGTCATGCATCAGCCCTGGAATCAGCAGGTGACGCCGAACGTGACGCAACCATTGTCGAGGCTCATTCTACAGGCATTTCAGTACCGTACAAAGTATAACCAGATACAGCAGCAACTTAGCGGCGAACACAACATACTTCCATCACCCCCTGCTCCAGAAGACGAGGACGCCCCATTTTTAGTGTTGACCGAGCATATCACTGAAGAGCCGCAGGAACCTTTTCCTGTGCGAACCGATGCCTTTGCGTCTATGGCTCCCCCTGTACCCGTTGCGGAAATGCAGGGAAGAGATGGCATGCAGGAAGCAAGCAAAAGTGAAAAAGAATGGTGGGAGCAGACAGGCAAGTTCGCTGGTTCTGGCGTGCGCTCCTCCTCTACGAGTGTGCCAGTAACACCACTGGTGGATACACGCTTGAATGAGGATGAGGAAGCCGTGCCACTGGCTACGCAAAGGAACACAACGGACTCTTCCGACTCTGAGAATGAAGCCAAAAGAGAGTCTGAAAAGCACAATGACCTGCCGTCGTGGTTAACAGATCAACCAACGGCCTCCAATATGCCCGTTATACGGAACGCGCCATCTCCTATTCCAACAAGAAGTTTCCGGCCCTCGGCACCTGCGACTCCTGTAGTGCCAACGCCCTCGGAATGGCAACCGACGCGGCCTCCGCTGCGAACGCCGCGTAAGTTGGTGGAGCAGCGCGTTAAAGAGACAACGGGAACACAAAAATCAGTAAAGACTGATACTGCTGCACGTAAGGTTGCCTCTCCCGAATGGCAACCACCTGAGAGTGACGATTCTCGACAGAGTGGCCCACTGCCAAGTGTTGATG
>CAXUGH010000078.1:0-16345 GCA_964250365.1 uncultured Ktedonobacteraceae bacterium | reverse complement strand
TGGATATATCGCCAATGTGTAAGCATCTTAGTACTATGATGAGAAGTACTTTTCAGGCCCTAGATGAAGGTGCCTGTGGCGCATATGAACAACTCGTGATCACCAGTGCTGAACGCTATGTGCTGCTACGTGTACTTGGCGATAGTCGCAAGGCTTTTCAAGTTCTGGTGACAACACGCCAAGCGAAAATTACCGAAAGCAATAGTGTGATGGGGAATGTTGAAGGTGCTATCGCTGCCGCTCTAGGGTGACATAATAGAAAGAGAATAGACAATGAGTCAGGAACATGAAAAGCTTCCTCAAACAGAAGAGCAAAAAAGAAATAACAGTTATTCGTTTATCGTAGGCTGCGTGATTGTAATAGCGATTATGATTGTGTTCGCGCTGCTATTCAATCGTTAGAAGACAGGAAGTCCGCGAAAGAAGGTAACAGCTATGTCTATTAGCTTTCAAGATGTCGAACGGTTACAAGCTCTTTATCCTGAGAATCAGATCGAATTGAGAGAAGGTAAACTGATTATCATGACTCCATCTGATGGTATCTCTGGCATAGTAGGAATGCGCTTTGGTCGGCTCCTGGGTAACTGGATAGAGGATCATAACTTAGGCGAGGTTTTGGACTCAAGCACAGGTTTCCGAATGCCTAACGGAGATTTGCTTTCCCCTGATGTTTCGTTTGTGTCAAATGGACGCCTGAAACGAGTTTCTCGCTCGTATTTCTCAGTAGTTCCTGAACTAATCGTCGAGATCAAGTCGAGCCGTGACCGCATTCGTGGATTGGAAGCGAAAATAGCTCTCTTTTTAGAGCAAGGTGTTCAGGTTGGCATTCTCATTGATCCCGATAAAAAGGCTGTCTCTATCTATCGTAGTGCTGGAATTACTTCTGATGATGAAGAAGTTGTTCCACAGAAAACGACGCTTCGAGACGATGATATCTTAACCATTCCTGAACTTTTCCCTGGTTGGGAAGTTGCGATTACAAGGCTCTGGCCTGCTGTCTACGAGTAGAAACAGGTTATAGGGAGACCGTGAGGGTCTCCCCTACACGTAGACAAAAAAATGTAGGGGAGACCCTCGCGGTCTCCCTGTTTGAATTGTATAGATCACAAGTATCTCTCTGTTGTTAGACCTCTTTCCTCTCGCTGCTCTCAATGAGCTTTTTCAGGCGTTCCATATCCTGCTCTTTTTGAGCATTGTTGCTATTCCCTTGCTCATCTTCCTGTTTGCTCATGCGCTTACTGGCAGGCGTTTTTTGCGAAGGTTGTGGTGGGAGAAGCGGGTCCGCTTGTAACTCATGGGCTTCTCGCAACTTTGGAAGTTCTTGTGAAATGCCGTTTTTGTGCTTGAGATTGCGTAGTTGTTGCTCGACCAATTGCTCTTCTGAAAGCTGGTCAAGCTGAGTGTTCAGATCGCGTGCGTGAAGGTCTGCAAGGGCGCGAGCGCGTGCCTCAGCCTCCATAACCGCATCCTGTGCCTTTGCGGTGCGCTCTTTCTCCTTAGGATTGCCAGACATATTGAGTGCATCGAAGACGCGCTGTTGCAGCAAGGCGTTACGCTTACGTGCAACGAGCAGGTCGATGGTTGTTTCCACCTCTACGATTTTCGCCTCTAGCTGGCGCAATGCGCCCCGCATCGTAGTGACCAATTGCTCCTGCTCTTTTTGTTGTTGCTCGTAGCGTTGCGTCTGTTTCACAAAATCATTGTGACGTGTGAGGGCGGAACGAGCCGCTGTGTCGTTTCCCTGTTGGATCGCCTGCTCAGCCTTTTTCATCCAAATATCGGCTTCGCCGAGTCGCTCTTTGTTGCGCTTTTGCAGTTTGTGATTCTCAGCAATAGCTGTGGCGACCTGAGTTTTGACCTGCACCAGTTGATTCCGCATATCGAGTTGTAGTTGGCGCAAGACCTTTTCAGGGTCCTCGGACTTCTCGACTACAGTGTTGAGGTTCGCGCGAAGTAGCGTGAGCACACGTTCCAACAGATTCATAGGTTGCTCCAGATTGTAAAGCTTCTTATAATAGGCTTCATCTGGTACCTGTAATAGATACCAGACGAAGTGTTTAGTGTTCTCTATAAGGTGAGGCATGGGCGACTATTGTACCTCTACCTTGAACACGAAGTATTGCACACGAACGGTGCAATACTTCGCTCTGCCGCATTACTTAGTGTCGGGTGTTGTCGAGTCAACAGTGCTAAGTTTGCCATTGACAGAGACACTCTTCGTGCCGTTGCCGTTGGAACCGTTTTGCCCATCCTGACTCGCCATTGCGGGTATGTTGTTCATCAGGTCGCCGATGCGTGTGCCGCTGAGCAGTTCAAAGAGGGCAGGTACCTGTGCCACCATATTCACGATGTCACCTGTAATACGGCTAGCTCCAAGTCCACCGCCATTGCTACCATTACCATTGGCACCGGTTGAAACGATTGTCACCTTGTCAACCTTACTGAGCGGCTCGGCAATGGCGCGTACAATCTCTGGCATGTTCGTGAGGAGTTTATCCAGCACGGCGGCCTGATTGTATTCGTGGAATGCTGCCGCTTTGACCTTCATAGCGTCAGCTTCTGCTTCACCTTTAGCACGGATAACTTCTGCTTCAGCGAGACCTTTGGCACGTACAACGTCTGCGTCGGCGAGACCTTTGGCGCGGTTGGCCTCTGCTTCGCCTTGACCACGAGCCTTCGATGCGTCGGCCTGACCTTGTGCTTCAAGTGTAAGGCGCTGGCGCTCGGCCTCAGCCACCGTCTCGATACGCCGCCGCTCGGCCTCGGCAGCCTTTTGTACGGTTGCTTGTAGCTCTAACTCGCGGCGCTGAATTTCAGCTTGTTGTACCCTGATTTGCGCTATCTTCTCGACCTCTGTCACTTTGATGGCTTCAGCGATTACCTGCTGCTGCGAGACGTTGGCCTGAATGTCATAGGCTTTGTCGGCTGAAGCTTGCTGACGTTTGACCTCGCCATCGAACTCGGCTTTTTTCAGTGAGAGGTTGCGCTGTGAGGCTGCTTGTAGGGCGAGCGACTCAGTTTCGGCCTTCACACGCTCCTGGTCGGCTGACGATTTGGCAACGGCAGCTTCACGCGAGGCGTTTGCCTGTTGAATCTGCGTATCACGGGTGGCGATGGCGGCTGCGATATCGGCGCGTTTGCGGTTCTCGACGATCTGTGGACGACCCATGTTGGCGATGTAGTCGTTTTTGTCGCGTACATCTTTGATGGTGAAGGAGATGACCTCTAGCCCCATCTTCTCCATGTCGGGCGTGACGGTCTTGAGCATCTTGCCACCAACGTTCTCAGGGTCTTTCACGAGGTCCTCGACGGTAAGCTGACCGACGATACCACGTAGATGGCCTTCCATCACGAGGCGGATCAGGTTTTCGCGGTCCTCCTGCGGCTTGCTCAAAAACTGCTCTGCGGCGGTCTTGATGCTCTGCTCGTCGGAGCGAACCTTAATCTGCGTGACCGCTTCAACGTTGACCGCGACGCCCTGTGAGGTGTAGAGGTCTTGTGGTGGTGCGACATCGAACGACATCAACTCAAGTGGAAATTCCTGGGCGCGTTGCCACAACGGTAACACGAATTGTGCGCCGCCTGTGATAACCTTTGTGCCGCCTGTTCCATAGACGATAAGGGCTTGGTTTGGTCCAACTTTACGTAGTAGATTGCCACTGATGCGGAACGCTATCAGGATAACAATAATAACCGCAACAACAGCAATGCCAGTTATTAAAAGAAGACTCATACTAATTTACTCCTTTTGGGCATCTTTTCGCATAACGAATTGAGTATCTTTTGGCTCTGGTTCCTCAAGAAGTGTACGCAGTGACACTAGTTCATTCTCATCTGGCACTGCCTCAGATGGGATGTCGCCATGCTCGACATGATTGACGAAGTGATCCCACGTATCCACCTCAGCGACTCCACGCGAATAGCTTACAACGACGACCTCCTGGTCACGTTCGAGGCGGCGACCGTCGATGCTACGGGCTGGTACGCTTTTCCGCATTCCGCCGGGGGAGATGTAGAGAATTTCGCCGAGGCCGTTTTGCTGAATAGTGATGCTTACCTTGCCCAACATACCTGTGCGGTCCGAGACATCTTGAATGGTCTCGCCCTCACTATCACCGAAGAAACGGCTTAGCAGAGCGAGTAGAATTGCTGTGATGACCAGACCACTCACGACAGCCAGGAGCAGAGTAAGCGGCAGGACAAAACCAGCGTTATTGTGAAAGATATAACCGAATGCCCCAAATCCAAGCAGGAAAACGGCGAGAGTCGTGGGATTGGCATAAGCGAACACCGATGACCTATTGTCTACTGTATTACTGGTCTTCGCGACACCACTTCTTGCTGCTGAATGTGTGCCTTGCCCTGTATGATGCGTCACACTTCCAGCATGCGTATGCCCTACATGTACATGTGTACCTGCATGCACACCATGAGTGGCGTGTGTACCATGACTCAAGCTTCCTAAAAGAGCTGCCGCTAGCATGAAGAGCAGCCCAAAGAGAAAGCAAGCAATAAAGACTAATGAAAGCGGATCAGTAGCAATTGGCATAGGTTTGCTCCTTTAGCCTCAAAGACGTTCTACGTAACACTCTTGTCTACTTTTATAGACGTAGGGCATTGCTAAAATTACAATTCGTTGAAATTAGTCTATATCCACGCTCATATTTGTGACCGCTTCGACAATCGCGCTCAACTCGTCAATAGAAAGCTGTAGGAGTTTCCCGAAGAGGGCGATATAGCGGCGTGGATTCTCTACATCGGCTAATTTTTGCAGAAACTCCTGTATCTCTGGCTCGATGCGCCAATCGTTGGCACTTGCCGTCAACCATGTCTCTAAGCGATTCTCGTCTGAAATCATATCGCTTATCAGGTCAGTACTATAGTCGGGCGGATCACTTATCAGGTAGCTTGGATGAACTTTGAAGAAGCGCGACAGTATGTCACGACTGGACGCTGTAAGATGTAGTCGCTTACTGCGCTCCAGTTGCGAAAGATATGCCTGACTCACATGCTCACCCAACTCCTGCTGCATCGCCTTGACGACCTCGACCTGTGTCATTGGTCGGCCTAGACCACGCAACTCGCCCTCAACCTCTCGTAAGTGTTTCATCTTCTCCGCTAAATTCATCGCGCACCTCACATAGCTATTTGCTATATTTAGTATAGCTGTCCGCAATGGCTATGTCAAGGGGAAAAGTATAACAAGAAAAATTTGAGTGCATGGTACCATGCACTCAAATTTTTCTTGTTACTCTAAAGAGATGTTTCCTGCGCTATCGACCTGAATTTTGAGGCCAGCCAGTGCGCTTGGTGCGGGCGGACTCACGACTTCGGCGTTTTTGGCTGGATCGAAGGCGGCACCATGACATGGGCATGCGAGAAGTTGGCTGCTTGCGTCGTAAGCAACGGTACAACCGGCATGTGTGCAGAGGGCATCGAAGGCGACGAACTGGTCGTTGTTGAGGTGGACGAGAATGCCAGGATCGCCCGTCGAGGGAACGGTGAATTGCACAGCACTATTTTTCGGCACAGCACTCGCTCTCGCAATCGTCGCGCCTCCTGTCGCCGCCGTCGTATCTGTTGCTGTGGCGGTTGGTGTGGTACTCCCACTCGTTGCACTTCCCGATGTTGTCACTGTGTCGGGAGTGCGTAGAACGCGGAATGCATAGCCTAATGCGACAATACCTAATGTCGCTGCGCTACCAACGAGTGATCCCCAAAGAAACGTGCGGCGCGACTGGTGCTGCTGTGCCAGTATGCTCTGGCGGCTCTGCTGTTTGCGTGGGAGTTGCTGTGATGTTTGATTTGGAGCAACTGCTAGAACTTCCTGATTCCGCGCTCTACCAATGCCGAGGAGAATGCTGGCAAGCAGAGCTATACGTTGCTGATACTGAAGTGGGACGTTTTGTAAGAGGCGCAAGGTGAGTATTTCATCTAAGGTTGGAAGACCAGTATGAAGGGGGCCGTAGAACATCAGCGTGAGCCATGCAAAGGTAAACACGATGTCGGCACCGTAGAAATATGGGTAGACATGAAATGAGGCAGAGAGAAAGAATGTCAAGCTTAGTAATGCACCAAAAAAGGCGGCGGGGCGAAAGAGAAAACCAAAGAGCGTACCGAGGCCAATGGCGATTTCGCCAAAAATAATGATAAGACCAAGAATTTTCGCATGTGGTTCGGCGACATTGACGAGCAAACCATGAATAGGCGAGCCTACGGCAAAGCGTGCGATTTGCCGACCAATGAAGCCTTGTGCCGATGCGTTAAAGAATTGTGGGTCAGTTATTTTTTGTATACCCGCATACACAAAGGTTCCGCCCAGAAAGAGACGCAGTGGCAAGAGTGCCCATGCTTGTACAGAGGTAGCTTGTATATCTTTCTGCATAATAGCTCCCACTACTTGTGCTAAGTAATAAAGTGTGTTAATTATACCTTCTCAATATACATGCTCAATGTCAACGGGATGTCAAAGAATTGTAAAGTTTGTCTCATTGGTAGAATTACGCAATCGCCAACGCACGTCTTACAAAAAGAATAACCTCTTGTATGTACACCTCTGGTCGCGTCTCTGTATCATACAGATAGCATTCGTCGGCGGCATGATCGATGAGACCGGCAATTAAGCGAGCGGAGACATCGGCATTGATATTTCTATCAACATCGCCAGCTTCTTGCCGTTGCCGAATTAACGCCGCAATGAGATGGTGATACACGCCGAAATGTTGCTCACGTTGCGTATGTGTATGCATCATCGCTACCTGAGAATGCAGGATGCTGAGGATGTCGCGGTAGCGTTCTATCTGGCGAAATGAGGCTGTGATACCAGCTTCGACAATCTCTGAGGCACTGGATGCTTGAGCGGTGGCGTCTTGCACAGCGGCTACTATCTGCTCGTTCATCTCTTGATTAAGGGCGGCAATCAGCGCGATTTTCGAGGCGAAATACAGGTAAAATGTCCCTTGAGCCACGCCCGCACGCGCGACAATCTCTGATATGGTTGTCGCTTCAAAGCCCTTCTCCGCAAGAATGCGTCGTGCGACTTCGAGGAGTTCTGTGCGCCGTTCGCTTTTTGCTTTTGTCTCTCTCGTCTCTGTCATAACGTCCTTCTATTGTTGCACAGATTCTAATGCATACGCAATCTCTTTGCGTACCTCTGTGTCTTCTTCCATTGTAGCCGCCCCTTGTAGGGCTTGTACCGCTTCGTTTCCGCCAAGTCGTCCTAGTGCCCATGCCGCATGTCCACGGATAAGCGGTTCGTCATCATGCAGTGCCTTCGTCAATGCTGGTATCGCTCGTGTATCACCACTATTGCCTAATGCGACGCACACGTTACGCAATAATCCACGACGTTTTGTACGCTTAATGGGGCTACGTCGAAAGCGTTCACGGAACTGCTCTTCGGTCAAAGAGAGCAGCGAAATCAAGTCTGGATTTTTACCAATTGTTGAGCGCGGAGAAAAGACCACATGGTGCTGAAATTGGCCCTTGCTCTGCTGTGTCAATCGCTTTTCTGCGACTTTATTGACCGGACACACCTCTTGACAGATATCGCAGCCAAAGATGAGATTGCCCATCAAGGGACGTAGCTCTAGCGGAATGCTTCCACGCAGTTCAATCGTCAGAAACGAGATGCAGCGTGGTGTATCTAACTCGTAAGCATTTGGAAGTGCCTTCGTCGGACAGGCATGTAGACATATCTCGCAGCTACCACAGTTCGCTTGAAGTGGTTCATCCGCGTTTAGAGGAAGATTGGTCACAATCTCTGCCAGAAATACCCACGACCCCCAGCCCCTCGTCAAAATGTTGGTGTTCTTGCCATACCAACCTAAGCCAGCACGTTGTGCAACGGCTCGATCAACCATGCGACCAGTATCAACGAAGAGCCGTGTTTCAACGGCATCGTCGCCCATTTCTTCTCGTGCGTAGGCTCGTAGCCACTCGGTGAACTGCTGCAACTTAGGCTTGATAATCTCATGATAATCTTCTCCCCATGCGTAACGCGAGATGCGCCCATGCGGAGTATCTTGCTGCTCCTCTGCATTCTGTTCTTCGGGCACAAGATAGGTCATTGCCAGAGAAATGATAGACTGCGCCTCTGGTAATAGAGCATCAGGGTGGCACGATACATCCGCACGCTCTGCGGTAAACCAGGGCAGACCGTCCATCAGCCCTTGCGCGATGCGCTCCTTAATCACGCGCTCGGCTTCGGGAAAATCGTCCGCAGTCGTGACACGGACGATATCGAAGCCGAGCGAGTAGGCGTACTCTTTGAGAGTCAACGTGTTGAGCATGCTTAATTGGTGATATCTCTTCGTATAGTCGTAAGGATTGACAATCCAATGAACAAGGCAAGGTAGACTAACAACACTAGTATAGCATGCACATCGGATAGCGGGCTAGCTCCAAAACCTAAAAAGTATTGCTGCTGATTTCCTAACAATGCGCTGATATTGGTCCCGATGAAATAATCGGGTACCGCTTTCAGGAAATCGCCGAAGGGACCTTTTACCAATAGCGCGACGATAGACAACGCGCCGCTCAGCACGTTCTCCAGTACCCACCAGACAAGAGCACCTGCGACGCCAGCGGCGGTTGCTCGCCCCAATGTAGACAGGAAGAGCGCGAGCATGCTGTAGACAAACAGGCTAAACATGCCGACGAGTGCGAACAAAAGCATGTGTCCGAGGCCGCCATTGTTCAAGAAGTCAGTGTTTGTGGCGACGCCTGAAACAAGGTTTAGTAGCGCCCCCAACGCCAGCCCGATCAGTACCAGGAAGACAAAACCTATTACGATACAGACGAGCAATGCCCCTACCTTACTCAGCAGGTATTGCAGACGGGTGGGACCACGTGTGGACATCAAGCGTATCGTGCCTACGCTATACTCGCCGCCGACAATTGTGCCCGCGATAATAACCACTAGCACTAGGCCGATCACCTGCATCACCTGCTCCGTAACATACAACGAGAGGGGAAGACGTAACGGTGTCGATATAGCTGTTAACTGGTCTTGTCGAGTCTGCTGCGCCTGTGCCAGTTCCTCCTGCGTAGGTGGATGATCGATGCAGGGTATCCCATTTGGATTTTGTGGTCCTTGTGGACTGGGTACCGCCGAACACTGTGGCGGTGCATAGTCCGATGCACTCCTAACAGCCACAAAGATGGTGCCGAGCGAGATGATGAGAAAAATGAAAATCATCAATGCAAGGCCGATGATGCCCAAAACCTTCGACATGACACGCCGTCGAAATTTATATAGCTCGACTCCGATGAGACGCAGTAGCACACTTGCGAAATCTTGCCGCCCCATGACGACGGTATCAGTACGTGCCTGTGCTGGCATCGGCGTTGGCTGATTAGGTGTGGTTGGAAATGTACTCATTACGCGCCTCGCTTTCCGCCGCTGGGAATTTCCGGCCCTGGTATTGATGAATGTGGGACTGGTGGGGGCATATCGGCGAGTGCAGCCATGCCCACGTGCTGCCCCTGTCCCGGTTGCTGATTTGTAAGCTGTAAGAAGACCTCTTCCAGACTTCCCTCGCGTGGATGGAGTTCCGCGGCATAGAGACTCTGGCCTGCGAGGAGCGCGTTTACCTCGGAAGAACGTGCGACGGGAGCGTCGATGAGTACGAGTGCCTGATTTTGTTTATTGCGTTCAATGTGTACGCCCGTGATCCAATCCACTCCTTGTTCCTTTGCCTGTTGTAGCACGTCCTGAGCAGAGAGTGTCTCATCTTCTCTATTCAGACGTACCTCGATCTGTTCGCTTCTTCGCATCAATTCCTCGACGTTGCCCTGCTTTACAAGATTGCCTTTTTGCAGAATTGCCACACGATTGCAAACTTGTTGTATTTCGTAGAGGATATGGCTAGAAATGAAAATTGTCTTGCCAAGCGATGAAAGACGCTGAATAAGCTGGCGAATCTCGAAGACACCAGCGGGATCGAGGCCGTTCGTTGGTTCGTCGAGCAATACCAGTTCTGGATCGGTCAAGAGAGCAGCCGCGATGCCGAGGCGTTGTTTCATACCAAGCGAGTACTTGCGATACGCCAGCTTCTCAAACGTGCGTAGCTCGACAATCTCAAGCACCTCGGCAAGGCGTTTGTCGTTCGCCGGGCCAGAAACCATGCCAGAGGCGGCAGCAATCACACGCAGGTTGTCTATTCCTGAGAGATAGGGATAAAAAATTGGCATCTCCACAATCGCCCCGATACGTTGTAGAATAGCAGGAAGTTGATATGCGTTGTCCATACCAAAAATGACTGCACGTCCTGCCGTTGGGCGAATCAAGCCAAGCAGCATACGAATAGTTGTAGTCTTGCCAGAACCATTTGGTCCGAGAAAACCAAACACATCGCCGCGCATCACTTGTAAGTGCAGATCGTTGACTGCAACGAGATTACCGAACGCCTTTGTTAAGCGACTGGTGCTAATGATAGTATTACTATCGTACTGGGGAGAGTTATCGTCCACTACGGTCTCCTTGCTTATTTTTGCGCGTTCGTCTCTACGCGCTATACTTTATTTATGTGTACAAAGAACTCGTCTAGTATGCACGATTTGTCCTGCTCTGGCAAGCCTTTCACAAGCAAATCTTATTCTGGAGTACTGATTATGCAACAAAAGTCCTCTCATACAGATAACGACGACACGCAAAAGTACGAGCCATCTGCACGGCCCCAAAATACGTCTACCTCTTCTAACGTACAAGAGAGGAAATTTTCCAATAACGCTTCTTCGTCGTCTCAGCGCGTAGAAAGCGATGAGAGCTTACCCTCTGCCAGTGTATCCGTTGTATCGGTTCCCGAATCGGCTTTTAGAAGAAGAATGGCACCGCGCTGGATGTTTCTTAGTATCCTTCTTGTGCTTCTCGGTATTGTAGCATACGCCTCCTTCGCGCTTGCCAACTATATCAATCGTTCCACGCCGCAAAAAACACTTGATACCTTCTGCACTGCTCTCCAAAAACAAGATTACAAGACCGCCTACGCACAGTTTTCACCGGAGATGCAACTGAATTTTACAGAGCAGCAGTTCGCTCAACTTCTTGCAACCGACAAAGTAGTTCGTTGTCTACATGGAGCGGTAGATGACGGAGGAACAAGCGCAACAGCAAACTTGAGCCTCGTTCATCACACAACTGGTGGTACAAATAATGATAAGGTTACGCTGTCAAAAGACAGCCAGGGACAGTGGAAGATTAATGCTCTTCATATAGCATGATGAGAAAAACACATCCCATCAGATAATAGACAATTTGTTACTTCTCATGGTACACTCTTCCAAACTGAAGAAGTACGTTAATTTGGAGGAACTTTCTCTTATGGATGCGTCACTCAATGGTCCCTTTGGACGTGTCGCCCTCTCTTCCGATGTTCTGACAATTGGGCGCGTTCCAGATAATAAACTGGTTTTAAGTGATACAAAAGCATCGTCTCATCACGCTGAAATACGTGCTGTGGACAATGGTTATACCATTACCGATCTTGGTAGTACCAACGGAACCTTTGTCAACGAACAACAAATCCCTAGAAATGAGCCACGTAAACTGAACGCGAATGATACTATTCGTATCGGTGATACACATATCACGTATGAGGCGACAGGTACACCTGTGTACGACCCGACAGTGGTATCTGACAAGGGAGGAAGTACTCCAGCATATGATCCAACGATTGCGGCTCCCCCGCCAGCTTTAGCAAACACAGTCTATGGTGGCGATCAGGCATATGCGAATCAGTCTCCTCAATATGCCCCACCAGCGCCGCAATATGCCCCGCCTGCTCCCTCCTATGGACAGCCACCTGCTCAACCATACGGTGCCTATCCACCTTTGACGGCACCAAAAAGGAGTAATCGTAGACTCTTCATCGTTCTCGGCTCCGTCGTTGGTGGCATTGTGTTGCTTTGTATTCTCTTTGGTGTCATTGCCGCAGCCGTTCGCTCAACACCAGAAAAGACGTTGACAACATACTGCAATGCCCTCAAGAGCGAAGATTATCAAACTGCATACAATCAGTTTTCACGCGCCAACCAGAGCCAGGAATCTGAGGCACAATTCGCTGCTGCATTCTCTAGCACGCATGTAAAAATTACTGGTTGTAGCGTAAGCAATACAAGTGACGACGGTACTCTAGGGCAAGGTACAATGTCATACACCACGAACGCCAACGTTAATGGTATCATTGACTATCAACTCATTCAAGAGGATGGTGCGTGGAAAATTAGCAGAGAGACACCCAGAAAATAAGACAACACACAAACAACATGCATACTCGCTACTCCTGCTAGCAGGAGTAGCGAGTATGCATGTTGTTTGTGTGTTGTAGTTAGAGCATGGGTATTTGCATGTTGAACTCATGGGCGTACTCTACCGCCTCATCGTAGCCTGCGTCAACGTGGCGCATGACGCCTGTGCCGGGATCGTTGGTGAGGACGCGTTTTAGCCGTGCAGCAGCTTCAGGCGTACCATCAGCAACGATGACCTGTCCTGCATGAATAGAATAACCGATGCCAACGCCGCCACCGTGATGGAGCGAGACCCATGTCGCGCCCGATGCTGTATTGAGAAGCGCGTTCAAGAGAGGCCAATCGGCAATCGCGTCGCTACCGTCCTTCATGGCCTCCGTCTCACGGTAGGGTGATGCGACGGAACCGCTATCGAGATGGTCGCGTCCTATCACAATCGGTGCTTTGACAATGCCTTTTGCCACCAGTTCGTTGAAAGCCAGACCTGCTTTGTCGCGTTCTCCATAACCAAGCCAGCAGATACGTGCAGGAAGACCCTGAAAAGAAATCTTTTGCCGTGCCAGCGTAATCCAGCGTTGAAGCGCGGCATCCTCTGGAAAGAGTTCGAGCAGAGCCTCGTCGGTGCGGTAGATATCTTCGGGATCACCGGAGAGCGCAACCCAACGGAATGGTCCCTTGCCACGACAGAAGAGTGGGCGAATATAGGCAGGGACGAAGCCAGGAAAATCGAAGGCATGCGTCTCACCAGCCGCGAGTGCCTGTCCACGCAAATTATTGCCGTAATCAAAGACGATAGCACCGCGTTCCTGCATTGCGAGCATCGCACGAACATGCGCCACCATTGAGTCCTGCGAACGTCGCACATAGCCTTGCGGATCGCTTTTGCGTAGTGCGTCGGCCTCGCTAAGTGATAGACCAGCGGGAGTATAGCCGTTCAATGCATCGTGTGCCGAGGTCTGATCCGTCACCATATCGGGTATCACGCCGCGCCGCACTAATTCTGGATAGACTTCCGCTGCATTTCCTATGAGACCAATTGACAAAGGTTGCTCCTGTTCGCATGCCTCACGTACTTGATGCAGTGCCTCATCCAACGTGCTTGCCATCTCGTCACAATAGCCGGAAGCGATGCGACGCTGAATATGACTTGGCTCAACCTCAACCGCGAGACATACGCCTCCGTTCATTGTCACCGCCAACGGTTGTGCCCCGCCCATGCCACCAAGACCAGCAGTCAACACAAACCTGCCTTTGAGTGTGCCACCAAAGTGCTTGCGTGCCGCCTCCGCGAAGGTTTCATACGTCCCCTGCACAATACCCTGCGACCCAATATAAATCCAGGAGCCAGCCGTCATCTGCCCATACATCGTAAGGCCAAGTGCCTCAAGACGACGAAACTCATCCCAGTTCGCCCAGTGGGGTACGAGATTTGAGTTGGCGATGAGAACGCGTGGTGCATCAGCATGCGTGCGAAAAATCCCGACGGGTTTGCCCGATTGCACCAACAGCGTCTCGTTGCTTTCCAGGTCTCGCAACGAACGTACAATCGCGTCAAACGCGGCCCATGAGCGAGCCGCACGCCCAGAGCCGCCGTACACAACAAGGTCATCAGGTCGCTCGGCAACATCGGGATCAAGGTTATTCATCAGCATGCGTAGAGCCGCCTCTTGCTGCCAACCCTTGCACGAGAGCGTTGTGCCGCGTGGAGCGCGAACGGGTCGAGGTCCAGAATTACTATGTGTTGCGTCATATGACATAGGACATGTTCCTTTCACTATGCCTAAATCGTATTCAGAAAATATAGATAGTGTTTGCGCGGATCGTAGTGTGTATGTTCCCACATCCCTGCTCATCTATTCTAGCATTAAATGGCAAAGAGGTTTGACAACGTATGGATATACAATCGCTGGTGGTTGACGTGGAAGAGTATCTCCTGCAACACCGTACACGTTACCTCGAAGAATTGCACGACCTCTGTGCAATCGACTCTGATAGCTACTACAAAGCTGGTCTGGACAAAATGGCAGCCACGCTAGCTGCTCGTATGGAAAGTCTAGGCATGGATGCCACTATAGTTGAACAGCATCAATGGGGCAACGACCTCTACGCTACTTTGCATGGTGAAGGTAAGGGCTGCGTACTACTGCTTGGGCACATGGACACGGTGTATCCGCGTGGTACAGCAGCGCGACGGCCTGTACGTGTCGAGAACAATATCGCCTATGGACCAGCCGTGATAGATATGAAAGGTGGTTTGTTGCTGGGTTGCTACACAATTGAGGCACTGCTTGCCCTCTCGTATCGCAACTTCGGCGAAATTCGCTTCCTATGTGTCTCCGATGAAGAAATTAGTGTGCGTCATTCACTTGAACTTATGCATCATGCCTGTGACGGCTGCGATGGTGCATTAGTGTTGGAGGCGGCGCGTGCCAATGGTGATATCGTGAGCGTGCGTAAAGGGAACGCATGGTATACGCTGACTGCTCAGGGTCGCTCGGCACATGCAGGTGTCGAGCCGGAGCAAGGTCGTAGTGCCATTCTTGAAATCGCGCATCAAACGCTTCAATTCTCTAGCTTGAATGGGTGGCGCGACGGTGTTTCCATCAATGCGGGTAGCATCTCCGGTGGTACCGCTCCAAACGTCGTCTCAGAGTCGGCGATGGTACGTTTCGACCTGCGCTTCTTGCATAACGAGGATAGATTGGCAACAGAGGCACGTTGGCGCGAACTGCTCAAAAACCACTATGTACCAGAGGTCGAGACAACGCTTATGCAAGAACCCGACTCAAGAAACCCAATGGAGTTGACGCCCGCAAGCCAGGGCATGGTCGAAGCCGCAAAACAAATCGCTGCCATCCTGGGTTTTCCACTCAACGACACAACCACAGGTGGCGCATCCGACGGCAGTTTCGTGACCGACTACGGCGTCCCCACTCTCGACGGCCTCGGTCCCATCGGAGGCCGCGACCACAGCCCCTACGAGTATCTTTTGCTCGATAGCATTGCGCCCCGTGCGGCACTGCTTGCGGGACTAATCGCTCAAATCGCTAAATAATATATAGCTTGTAAATGTAGCCCTTTCGTGCTATTATCTAACTCATTAAAGTGAAAGGGTTAGGTATTGTGGCAGAAAGTAAACCTTGGGATTCGACACTTAAACGATTGATACGCATCAATCCATCAGCATTTGTGAAATGGCTTCTTCCTAATGCTGTTTTTCTTAGAGAGCTACCCCGTGAGTTACAAAGTCAGCAACGAGAGGTCGATGCACTCGTCGAAATTTTTCTTGATAAAGAGAGGGTGCTACTTCACATCGAGTTCCAGACGTATAACGACTCTAAAATGGCTGACCGTCTCCTGTTGTATAATGTATTTACTAGAAGCGTATATAACCTGCCAGTGATTTCGTGGGTTATTTACTTGCTTGAAGGTGGCTCTGTTCAACAGTCACCATTTTCCATATCGCTTCTAAATGGCAAGAAAATAAACGATTTTTATTACGACAGCACCAAAATAGGGCAGCTTACACCAGAAGACATAATCAAATTGGGCATTACTGCTCTTATACCACTGTTACCATTAACAAAAGGTGGTGCTGAACGAAAAACACTAGTTCGGATGTTTGACTCTCTCAAAGTGCAGAGAGAACCTGACGAAACTGAACTGCAGGCAACGGAATTAGAGTTGATCGCATTTACCTTAGCTTCACTTGTGTTACGTAGAAAAAATAGTATAGACCTGGAATGGCTTATCAGGAGGTTTAGAGAGATGCACGAAATCATACGGGAAGCACCTATCTATCAAGAAATATTACGCGAAGGGCTTGAGCAAGGACGTGAACAAGGACTTGAACAAGGATTAGAGCAGGGGCGAAAAGCATCCATAGACATTCTGCTTATGCTTACCAATGCCCATTTTCCATCACTTGTGGCCTTGCTTCGAGAACAGGTAGCTCCTGTTAAAGATTTGAACATACTGCAAGATTTGGCTGCTAAAATCTTATCTGCAAAGACGGTAGATGAGGCGCGAACGTATATAATCGGCCTCGATAAGAAATTAGATGCATAAACAAAGCGAGAAGTGCGGGTGCATGGGG
>CAXUGH010000077.1:16376-18240 GCA_964250365.1 uncultured Ktedonobacteraceae bacterium | reverse complement strand
TTTCATCGCCGAAAAGCGTTCCTGCCAGCGCACTGGCTAGCTCTGTCTTGCCAACGCCTGTTGGACCAACGAAGAGGAACGAGCCAATGGGACGGCGGCTATCGCGCAGGTTGGTGCGCGAACGACGCACTGCCCTTGCCACTGCCTGTACTGCCTCGTGCTGACCAATGACGCGCTTATGCAACTCTTCCTCTAATGAGAGTAGGTGTTGCGCTTCTTCCAGCGCAATCTGTGCAACTGGTATGCCTGTCCATTTCGCAACTATTTGCGCGATATGTTGTTCTGTGATAGTGGGTGTCTGTTCCATCTGCTGCATACGCCATGCATATTCTAGTTTTTGCAATTCTTGGCGCAGACGTAGCTCTTGAGCGCGTTGTAGTGAAGCCAACGCGAAGTTGTGTTGCCGTACCTCGTGATCTTTGTCGCGCTCTACAAGCACGATTTTATCACGTAACTGGCGAATCGCCTCTGGTACCACCGCCTGTTGCACACGTAAGCTGGACGCGGCCTCATCTATCAGGTCTATTGATTTGTCCGGCTGGAAACGTCCCTGAATGTAACGAGAAGACATCTGCACCGCCGCCTTCAACGCCTCGTTGCTGAGTGTGACATGGTGATATGCCTCGTAGCGTGAGCGCAAGCCATGTAGAATGGTGAGTGTTTCCCGCTCGTTTGTTTCGCGTACTTGGACGGGCTGGAAGCGTCGCTCCAGAGCTGGATCGCCCTCTATCGTCTTACGATATTCGTCATAGGTTGTGGCACCGATACATTGAAACTCGCCGCGAGCCAGCATGGGTTTAAAGAGATTGGCAGCATCTACGGAGCCGTCGGCGACGCCACTACTCATGAGCGTGTGTAGCTCGTCGATGACCATGATGATGCCCTTATCGTCGAGAATCTCCTGCATAATCTTTTTGAGCCGCTCTTCATAGTCACCACGAAACTTGGTGCCTACGGTGAGCATTGCCACATCGAGGGCGACGACGCGCCGATTGAGCAGATTTTCGGGTACTTTCCCCTCGATGATGCGCTGTGCCAGTCCCTCCGCGATGGCTGTCTTGCCCACTCCAGCCGCACCAAGCAGGACGGGATTGTTCTTTGAGCGGCGCGAGAGAATTTGCATGGTACGCTCCAACTCTTCTTCGCGCCCAATCATGGGGTCGAGTGTATCCGTCAGTGCCGCTGCTGTAAGGTCGCGGCTCACCTCATTCAGAGTCGGCGTTGCATCATAGCGTGCCTGATATTCTTTCGAGAATGCTGGTTGTTGCGCCAGTTCTTGAGGGGCGTTTGCCAGTTGTACGAGATGTTCGCGCACCACTTCGAGAGACATGTTGAAGCTTGCCAAAACGCCCGCCGCTGCTCCGTTTTCCTCGCCAAGAATACCCAATAGCAGATGCTCGATGCCGATCAGGTCGCTAGCGACTCGTGCAGCCTCTACCTCTGCGTTCGCAAGAACGTAGCGTGCGGCAGCGTTTAATGCTGGATCGCTCAGAGAAATTTTGTTGCCGCGTCCAATCACAAATTCTATGGCTTGTGTCACGCGTGCTGTATTCAGATGTAACGACTCAAATATATTTTCAATCAGAATATCGTTGACACGAAGGAGACCGAGTAGTACATGCTCAGGGCTAATCGCTCGATGTCGCAGACGCTGCGCCTCTTCTTTTGCGAAGACTAATGCCTGTCGTGCCTCTTTGGTATATTTGTTTGTCGTACTCATATTCCCACTCCTCTAACGATGCTATCGTCTCTCTCACTTCCGCTTTGGATTCCGACAACGCATATGTTGTTACTGTTATCTATCGTATGGTTTGGAAATTTCAGTAGGGGAATAGCAGGGAGACCGCAAGGGTCTCCCCTACAT
>CAXUGH010000077.1:0-16366 GCA_964250365.1 uncultured Ktedonobacteraceae bacterium | reverse complement strand
GGCCCCCCCCCGGGGCCCCGACAATTTTTGCCATCTGGGGGGCCCCCCGGGGCGGTCTCCCTGTTGTTCAGTTCTTGTAAAATCCCTATTGGTAGTGTAGGTTAATGGCGTTGTAGAGAACGGAGTACGCCTGTTCGTTATAGTTACCATCTAATTGCATGCCAACCGCAAGTTTATTGCCTGAAGAAGCCACTGGAGAGAACGTGTACGCGCTCATGTCTGTATACGCATCGTCGCAGCTAAAGCCGACATAATGGACCTGTCCATTGATGATATTGCCATAGAGATGAAGCGTGTGCCACGTATTTTCTTGCAAATCTTGCGTTCCTTGTATATTTTGCCAGACGCTACCTGTCCACACACGCCAGCCGTTAGGCGGAGCTTGAGTAGCACTACCATCAGGTACAACCTGCCATTGCAGTGCCCACTCCCAACGGACATTGTTGACCCATGAATTCATCGTAAATTCTAGCCCCTGTATTGGTTGCACATTGGGATAGAAAAACGAAACATCCATGCTGAATTGGGTCGCGCTCTCGACGGCGGGCAGGTTACGGTAGGCATGAATGGCTGCGTAATCCTGCGGTCCGTTGAGCAACGTCACGTTAAGCATCGTATCATTTTGCTGAGTGACGCTTTGCAGAGTGCCTTCTGTATAACCTTGATCGTGATAGATGTTCCATTGCGAAACGTCTTCTTCCAAATTGTTTATGCCCGGCATTGAGAGAAACGCAGGTAGTGGTCCCGAATCCGCGAACGCTCGATGACTCATGGTACCGGATAGTAGGCAAACTATGAGCAAGACGACAACACCAATAAAGAAACGATATAAACGCAAATTAGTTTCCTTTCTAGTTCTGTATGTATCCTGGAGAAATTATGTAACTCCTCCTCTTTTATCTCTCGACATATCCACCAAACACAGTACTAGAAAGAGCGATTAGCGTATGGCTCCCAGTAAGGCACGCGCGATTACAACGCGCTGAATCTGGTTTGTGCCCTCAAAAATCTGTGAGACTTTGATGTCGCGCATGTAGCGTTCAGTAGGGTAGTCGCGGACGTAGCCAGCACCGCCAAGTATCTGAACGGCATTCGTGGTAATTTCCATTGCTGAGTCTGTGGCGAAGCACTTTGCCATTGATGCATGCATGGCAGCACTTTGACCTGTATCGAGCTTATATGCAGCCTCGTAGACGAGGAGGCGCGAGGCTTCGATTTTCATTGCCATGTCCGCGAGCATGAACTGTATGCCTTGCAGCGTGGCTATCGGCTTGCCAAATTGTTCGCGTTCAAGGGCATAATTCCGCGCTGTGTCGAACGCGGCCTGTGCGACTCCGACCGCGACTGCTCCAATATTGATGCGTCCACCATCGAGGGAGGCGAGGGCGATTTTGAAGCCCTGTCCCTCTTCGCCGATGAGATTGGCGATGGGAATGCGACAATTCTCGAAGAGGAGTTCGCGCGTGGGCGAGGAATGAAGACCCATTTTGCGCTCGGTCTTGCCAAAAGAGAAGCCTGGAGTATCTTTTTCGACGACGAGACAGGTGATGCCAGCTGCCCCCTTTTCTTGTTTCGTGCGTACCATCAGCAGGTAGATATCGGCCTCACCACCGTTCGTGACCCACAGTTTAGAGCCGTTCAAGACATACTCGTCTCCGTCGCGCTCAGCCCGACATTGCAGACTGGCGGCGTCTGAACCCGAAGCCGCTTCGCTTAACGAAAACGCGCCCAGCAGTTCGCCAGTAGCCAAGCGTGCCGCCCACTGCTGACGTTGTTCGGAATTGCCAAAGCGAGCAATAGAACCTGTCACCATGTTATGAACCGAGAGACCAACGGCGGTCGCCATCTCGCCCTTCGCCAATTCTTCGTAGACGATGGCACCTATGAGGCGAGTGAGCATTGTGCCGCCGTATTCCTCCGGCGTGGTCATGCCCATCAGACCTAGTTCCGCCATCTTCGCATATACTGCGCGTGGAAAGGTACTTGTCTCGTCCCATTCCTCCGCGTGGGGCGTAATCTCTTGTTCTGTGAAGCGACGTACTGTGTCGCGGATATCTGATTGCTCTTCGTTGAGATCAAAGTTCATGTGTGTAATCCTTCTTGGGCGTGATAGAGTAATCGACGGACGATGCCAGGACGATGCTAGTTACAACGCGCCCACAAGGGGCTACCCTACTATATCCTGCGTGCTACGCACGCAAAAGCGTTGTATAGTAGGGTAGCCCCTTGTGGGCGTCCGTTGGACATATATATTCCCACATTATTTTGTTCATCTTTACAAATCGAGGTCCCTACATTAGCTGTATCATACCACGCACTGTTCGGCGATATAGGTCAGATGTTGCCGTACAAGAGCCATGCTGTTGGGACGTTTGTCGGGGTCGAGTTCGACCATCTGTGCAATAAGATGGTCAAGCAATTGTAATGGAGTGGAAGGTATATTGCTCAAAGCATAGTCTTGTAGAGGTGGGAAGCGGAAAGGCATCTCGCACGGATCGTTGCCCGTGAGCATTTGATGAAGCAAAGCACCGAGGCTATAGATATCGGCGACGGGCGTTGTTTGTGCCTTACCGTATTGCTCCGGTGCAGCATAGCCAGGAGAGCCAAAGGCCGTTGTATCTTTGAATTGTCCTGGTTTGAAGTAGCGTGCTATACCGAAGTCTATCAAGCGCACATCGCCGTCGGGTAGCAGCATGACGTTGGAGGGCTTGAGGTCGCGAAAGACAATGGGAGGATGATGCGTGTGAAGGTAGTCAAGCACGATGCAGAGTTGGATACACACCCGTAGGGCGTCGATGACCTGTAGAAAATGACCGCCAATGCTCTGTTCCAGATAGCGTTCGAGCGTCACGCCTGCTATAAAATTCATCACTAGATACCAGTATTGGGCGTTTATGAAGTAGTCGTACAGGTCGGGTAAGCCAGGGTGATGCAGGTCAGAAAGTACTTGCACCTCGCGTTTAAACGAGTCAGTTGCGTCAAGCCTGTCCTGCTGCTGTAGGCCATTGAGATCGATCTCTTTGATTGCCACGACTCTGTTTTGAACGAGCGTGTCCTGCGCCTTGAAAACCGAGCCAAAGCCTCCTTGCCCAAGTGTCGCAAGCAGACGATAGCGATTTTGCAATAACTCTTCGGACTGAACTGCCGCGAGTTTCGCGGTAGAGTATTGATTAAGCGGCTTCGAGGGTTGCAGATAGGTCCTGCAGGAGATACATACAATTGCATAAGCTCGATTGCTGGTTCCACACCGTTGACAGTCCATAACTTCCCTATTTCAATAATGCACTCAGGACATGCATCTCTACTACCGTTACTTGTATTATTTTTCACTTACTATACTATCTTAACATGAAATACGAAAAATCCCACCTCCTACAATGGGAGGTGGGATGAAAGTAATCTCTTCTCAACGTCGTCAATACGTTATTTCTGTACCACCGAAGGCACTTCGCTCATCTCACTTTTGACAGCATCGAGAGCGGATGGCTCTGATTCTGGCAACGGCGTATTATGCTGTTGTTTGCGTGGTTGTTGTTTGCCAAAGCGCATACGGAGGACGGAGAGGAAGCCCTCAAAGAAGATGGTGCGCGACATCTTAGATTTTCCAACGCGGCGATCCATGAAGATGATTGGGATTTCGACGATCTTGAAGCCTTGCTGCAGGACGCGATAAACGAGTTCAACCTGGAAGGCGTAGCCCTGTGCGCGTATGGCGTCGAGGTCGAGCCGCTCTAGCACCTCGCGGCGGTAGCAGCGATAGCCCGCTGTGCAGTCGTGAATGGGCAGACCGAGGACGATGCGCGTGTAGATGTTGCCACCACCACTGATGAAGCGACGCAGGAAGGACCAGTTGGGAGTGTCACCCCCTTTGATGTAGCGCGAGCCGATCACGAGGTCGGCGTTCTCGATGGCCTTGAGGAATTCGGGCAGGTAGCGAGGATCGTGCGAGAAGTCGGCGTCCATCTCGAAGGCGGCATCGTAGCCGTTGGCGATAGCGTATTTGAAGCCAGCGATATAGGCAGTGCCGAGGCCGAGCTTGCCTGCACGATGCAGCACATGCACGCGTGTATCTTCCTCTGTGAGCTGGTCGGCGAGTGCGCCTGTGCCGTCGGGCGAGTTGTCATCGACAATCAAAATATCGGTGGTGGGCGCATACTGAAAAATATCGCTGAGTAGGGGACGCAGGTTGTCGAGTTCGTTATATGTTGGAATGATAATAAGCGTTTTCATGTACTATGTTTTTCTCCACTCGTTCATTGTAGGGACCGATCTATCTTGCCTTTAGGTGTCATATGGATGTGACACGCGCCATATATAGAGCGTGTGGACGCGATAAATTGGTCCCTACGATTGTGGCAAGACGTACAATATAACAAATATTAAGGCTGTGCATAATATAACGGTTCCCAGCATGTGACGGTCACGCAGTAGCACCTCTTCTGGACTTCCCCCCTCCATACGCATATACACGAGGTAGAGATAGCGGAAGATACCATAGAGTACCAGTGGAATGGTGACAATTAAGCGATGATTGCCCGTTGTGCCTTGAACCGTGTAGAGACCGTAAGCCATGATAGTTGTGGTTGCGACAATCGTAATCATCTGGTCCAGCATGGGGATGCTGTACTCTTTGAGTATCTTGCGATGATTGCTTGCTTGTCCCTGCAAGAGTACCAGTTCGTTGCGCCGCTTGCTCAGAGCCAGAAAGAGCGAGAGCAGACAGGCGACCAGATAGAGCCAGGGTGATATAGAGACGGGAATAACCACCGCACCCGCCATGATGCGTAGCACGAAGCCTGCCGCGATAAGAAACACGTCGATAAGCACGACATGCTTGAGCCGTGTGCTATAGAACACCATCATAATCAAATACGCCGCGATGGTGAGGGCAAATAGAACGTTCGCACCGCCATAGGGAGCGTAGATGTCGCGTTGTACTCCGATTGGCACAAAGAAAACACACGCCGTTAGCCCGACACAGACAACGAGGAGAACGCCTATTGCGCTGTACGCCCAAGAGAGAGGAAGTTGACCAGAGGCCAGTGGTCGAAAACGTTTCTTAGGATGCTGACGATCATTCTCTAAGTCAAGAATATCGTTGAGTATGTAGATGATACTCGCTGCAATACAAAATGTCGCAAAGGCAAGCACGGTACGTATCAGCGAAGGTACGCTAAATAATTGCTGTGCGAAAACGATCCCTATAAAGACAGTGAAATTTTTTGTCCACTGGCGGGGTCGCATCGTCTTGAAAATGGCCCCGATTCTCTGCGAGGTACTGAATGCGTCAATATTAGTTGTTTGCACTATGTCAGGTTGCGGTGTATCCGTAGTTTGTACCTGTACCTCTTCCGTTATGGTTGATTTTTTCAAGAGTCGCTCAATCCCTTCGATGCCATGTGTGCGTAGAGACAAATTGCTACCAATTGTGAGACGTGCTAATAAAAAAGGAGGTAACAACTTACCAAAAAGTCTAAGTTGTTTTCAATTCTGCACGAGCTGTCTACGACGGCTCGTGCAGAATTGAAAACGAGGCTGTACCTCTGCTAATAGATACGGCGTTTCAAATCGTTGATGCGGTGTAGTGTGATGCGGTGCTTGTCGGTGCTGATGTACTTTTTATCAGTGAAATAGCCCATGACTTTGTTGACGCTTTCGCGCGATGCTCCAACCATTGAGGCGAGTTCCTGTTGCGTCATGCGTACCTCGATACGGATACCGTCCTCGACCTTTGCGCCGTGCGCCTCCGATAGTTCCAGTAGCTTTTTAGCGACGCGCCCGTAGACATCCAGAAATATTAAGTCCTCAACCTGCTCATTCGTATTGCGAAGGCGTTTAGAGATTACCTCCAACACCTGAATCGATATCTTGGGGTTCTTCATGATGGTATTGTGGAAATCGCTCCGTTGCAAAGTGTAGCACTCGACCTTCTCCACAGCGATAGCGTCAGCGGAACGGGGTAGGCCGTCGAGCAGGGCAAGCTCGCCAAAGCATTCGCCCTTGCCAAATACGACCAGCGAAATCTCTTGCCCATCGGGGCTAATCAGGCAAATCTTGACCTTGCCCTCTTTAATAACGTAGAGAACCTGTCCGGGGTCGTCGCGATGAAAAATAACCTCGCCAGAGCGAAACGTGCGTCTCTTGACAACGCTCGTTAACTCGCGCAATGCCTCATCATTCAAGTCTGTGAATAATGTCACCTGCTTCAAATAGGATGTCTCGTTGTCTGTGTTCATGTGAACGCACGTCTCCCTTGTTCATCAATAAATATTCTTGAATTGATGATAGCATATCAATCAGTAAACACGCAATTAGGAGGGGTTGCTGGAATGGAATGTCATCAAGACGGTATCTACAGCCCTTCCCCATCATTCGTGCTATACTGGATACAAAGAATATCTCATTTCTCAAGGAGTAGATTCATGTCGGTTGATAGTCAGGCTACAAAGCCAAATACGAATAAATCAAATAGCATTGGGCAACGCTTGCAACGCCTCTTTACGCAGGCTCATGTTTCGGTGTATCGCTCGACGGGTGGCAAGATTGGGGGCGGGGAGCATTTGCTGATTCTTACAACCACTGGTCGCAAAAGTGGAGTGGCACGTAGCACGCCGCTTTTTTTCTTCCGCGACGCTGACCGCTATATTATTATTGCCTCCAATGGTGGGGCACCAAAGCACCCTACATGGTGGGGAAATTTGCAGAGTAACTCACAGGCAAAGATACAGGTTGGCTCGCAGGTTATTTCTGTGACCGCGCAGCAGGCCGATCCAGAGGAGCGCAAACGTCTCTGGGCTATTATCGCCGAGAACTACAAGAATTTTGTGGATTATCAGAAACGCGCCCCACGCGAAATACCCGTTGTCATTCTGACGCCTAACGCTTAACTTGTAGCTCCGTCAACGGATTGTCCCTTGCAACGTGATATAGTAAAGACGGTGCAAGGGACAAATAATTTATTGCCTCGTGAAAAAGGAGCTTTGAACATATGGCTATCGACACAACTCCGCTGACACAGCGGAGTACATGGAAGGCGTTACAGGAGCATTTTGAGAGAGTGCAGAATACGCACCTGCGAACACTTTTTAGTGAAGACCCGCAGCGTGGCGAGCGTTTCTCGGTTGAGGCCGAAGGTATTTATTTAGACTACTCGAAGAACCGTATCACTCAGGAGACGGTGCAACTGCTGCTTGCACTTGCTGAAGATGCGGGACTGCGTGAGCGTATCGACGCGATGTTTCGCGGCGATAAGATCAACACTACTGAGAACCGTGCCGTGTTGCACGTCGCTCTACGCGCACCCAAAGATGAGACGATAGTGGTTGATGGTGTGAACGTTGTGCCCGAAGTGCATGATGTCCTCGACAAGATGGCGAACTTCTCGAATCGTATTCGTAGCGGCGAATGGAAGGGTTACACGGGCAAGCGTATTCGTAACATCATCAATATTGGTATTGGTGGCTCCGACCTTGGTCCGCACATGGCCTATGCCGCCTTGCGCTACTATAGTGACCGCGATATCACTGCACGCTTCGTCTCGAACGTGGACGGCACCGATTTCGTCGAGGCCACGCGTGACCTTGACCCCGCCGAGACGTTGTTCGTAGTCTCATCGAAGACCTTCACAACGTTGGAGACGTTGACTAATGCCCGCTCTGCACGCGATTGGTGCGTTCGCACGTTAGGGAGCGAGGATGCAGTAGCGAAACATTTTGTCGCTGTTTCGACGAACGAAAAAGAGGTTGCAAAGTTCGGCATCGACACCGACAACATGTTCGGGTTCTGGGATTGGGTCGGTGGTCGCTACTCCTACGATTCCGCGATTGGCCTCTCGCTGATGGTTGCGATTGGACCGGAGCAGTTCAATCAGATGCTGGCAGGCTTTCACGCGATGGATGAACACTTCCGCACAACGCCTTTCGAGCGCAACCTACCTGTATTACTTGGTTTAATCGGCATCTGGTACAACAACTTCTTTGGGGCGCAGACGGTGGCAATTCTGCCCTATGACCAGTACCTTGAGTACCTCAGCTCGTACCTGCAACAGCTTGACATGGAGAGCGATGGCAAGCACGTTGACCTTGACGGCAAAACCGTACACTATCAGACCGGCCCTATCATCTGGGGACAGCCCGGCACTAACGGGCAGCATGCTTTCTACCAGCTTATTCATCAGGGCACAAAACTCATTCCGTGCGACTTCATCGGCTTCAACCATTCGCTGAACAATCTGCCGCCGCATCACGATCTGCTGATGGCAAACTTTTTCGCCCAGACCGAGGCTCTCGCCTTTGGCAAGACACCCGAAGAGGTCGCGGCAGATGGCGTTGCGCCCGCACTCGTGCCGCACCGTACCTTTGAGGGCAATCATCCCACGAATAGTATTGTCGCCGACCGTCTCACTCCTGAATTGCTGGGCAAACTAATCGCCCTCTACGAACATAAGGTTTTTGTGCAGGGTACCATCTGGCACATCAACTCGTTCGACCAGTGGGGCGTCGAACTGGGCAAGGTGCTGGCTCAGCGCATCATTCCCGAACTGCAAAATGCCGAAGAGCCAAAACTGACGCACGATAGCTCGACCAACTCGCTCATCAATCGCTACCGTGCTGCGAATAATCGAGCGGCCTCGTAAGAAATGTGTAAATAAACATACAAACACGCCGCGAAAACGCCGTTTTCGTGGCGTGTTTGTGTGTTTATTTGTGGGTGTTGATAAACTCAATGGCTGTTTGTAGAATCAAGTCTTTATCGTTGTCGAGCGTAGCAACGTGATAGGAATTTTCCAGCCACACAATGCGCTTGTCGGGGTTAATTAGTTTTTGCAGAATGTACTCGGCGTTCACAGGTGGCACAACGTGATCTTGGCGTGAAGTGAAAAGAAGGGCGGGACAGCTGATACGTGGTAGCAACTCGTCCGCGACCTTCGTGAGCGCGAACAGTTCTTTGAGCGATGGTGTCGGTACGACGGGATAGGCCAGTTCCTTGACGCCCACCGCCTTGATATCGCTGCCAACCCCCGGCAACTCCGCTGGCGTGTACCTGTTATAGACGAGAGCCGCCAATTCGGGATTGTCATTGAAGATAAGGGCGTTAATGGGGAGAATGCCTTTGAACACATCGGGGTATTGACCCGCCATAAATAGAGTGAGTGTGCCGCCCATCGAGAGACCCGTAACGAATAGGGTGTCGCAACGTTCCTGTAGCCACTGCATCGACGCTTCCAAATCGCGAATCCATTCAGTCGCCGTACTTTGCGCCATATCGTCAGGTATTGTGCCATGTCCTGCAAGGCGTGGAAGGGCAACGCTAAACCCAGCGTTGGCAAGTCCCTCTGCGTAATAACGCATACTTTGTGGCGTACCTGTATAGCCGTGTGATACGAGGACGCCAACTTTGCCGTTCTCAGCATAAAACGGTTCAGCACCAGCAAGGACTGTAAATTCGCTCATTGTGATGGCTCCTTTGGTGAGGCAAAAGTGTTCAAAATATATACAATGTGTTTGGAAAGGACGCCCACGAAGGGCTACCCTACTATACAACGTTTTTGCGTGCTTCGCACGTCGTGTATAGCAATGTAAAACTTCTTAGCCACTTATTAGTTTTACCAACATATTTTATTTCTTTTAACAGTATTGCGAGTTTCTTCTCAGTTTAAAAATACGTCTTTTGACGATTGACAACTCTCTACTTCGTAGGTACTCTTATGGCAGAGGATATTTTTTGTCCTTGATAAATAGACAGAGCAGAATTCGCGCGTACATTTGATGTGCGAAGTGAAGTTTCTCTCGTTTGTGCATTTAGGAGGAGAGACCCTTGCGAAAACGAGTACTCCAACTGGTAATCCTGTTAGTTGCTGTAGTTTGCTCTACCTTTGTTGCGTCACCAGTATCTGCAGCAAGTTTTGGTGATCCTCATTCCTGTGATAGCTTGGCGCAACACGCGACCTATAGCTATAACAATTTCACTCCATCACCTTTCCATGCCTTCCAAATTCCCAATTCGCCCACCTACAGTTGGGGATCAGATTATTTAGTGGCATGTCAAGAAGCTAACCCTAATGATCCAGGGTTTAACAATGCAAACTGGGATGGATATGGCAATCCGTTTCAATGCGTAGAACTGATTGATCGTTACGAGTATTTACGCTATCACGATAGTTATTCATGGTCTAATGCTGCAGACGATTGGAGTACACATCCTGGACATTACGTTCAGCGTTCAAACGGGGATGTATATGTACCAGCTGCGGGCGATATTCTTATATGGACCAACAACTATCCGGGCCATATTGCAATTATCATCGGGGTGAACGCCGCCATTCATCAGGTAACGGTGTTGGAGCAAAACTTTAACTACAGTGGTTGGCACTACGGAGCAAAGCGTGTTTTCTACTACCAATATATCCGTTCAGAGCCGTCCGCCTATATATCTGGCTCTTACACTGCTTATCGGCAAGATGGTAGTACATTCACTGGAACCGATGCTGATCCTGTAGGATGGTTGCATTCTACTATCTAGTGTATGATGCAATGAAATCACACGAACGTCCTATACGCGTTAGGATAATGTGTATAGGACGCTCGTGTGATTTCATGCCTTCGTTCTGTAAAGCCAGCGCGAGAACGCCTTGACCATCACTTTCTCATCATGCGTGATTTGCTGAAGGCGGCTACATTCCTGACCTGCTACTGAAGGAGATTCGAGCCAGCTTTGTATTGCGAGACGATTTCCAAAGCGTGGACTGTTGACATATTCTATGTCGTAGGAAAGACTATCGAGCATTGTTGTATTCGGCGATATTCCGTTCTTTGCATACACCTGCCAGCTTGCATTGTCCAGCATTTCAATGGCTGCGGCGTTGTTGAGGTGCCGCATCGAGTCGATATCCGAGAACTGTATTTCCGTCTCGGTTATCTCTGGCGCCGTTTCAGGGAATGCTGGCAGAGGAGCCTCTGGCGAGTGAGGTAGCGAACCATCGGGGAGCCAGATGCGAGCAGTATTTTCGGGTAGGCGCATTGGTCGTCCAGAAGCATCAACGTAGACCCAGAGCGTTCGGGCAGAGATAACAGGTTTTTCTTCCCTGGCGATATACATGTCGTAGCCGCGTAGGGCTGTGATGCGCGTAAAATGAATACCGTAGGTCTTCATTTCAAGCTGCGTATGCACAGATACGGGTGCTGTAAAAGTAATATTTGTTCTTTTAACGACCCAGTAGCCACTTCCTCCCAGTTGTGCGTCCTCAGCATCGCGTCCCGCGATCTCCTGCATATAACGTAACACTGACGTTGGAGTAAGTGCATCATCACAATTGCATTCATCGTAACGCACAGTATGCGTGAGATTGTATTGGCGGTTCATGTAGGCTTCTTTCTCTTATTTCATTGGCTCGAACGATTTTCGTAGGGACCAGATGTATCGCGTCCGTCTGCGCGATTTATCGCATGAGATTCAGCTTGTTACATCACAACGTTGTCAACAAGGATCTCGCGCAATGAATTGCGCTTCGGACGCGATACATCTGGTCCCTACGAAATCGTTTGTATTCTATTGCATCCTCTCTCTGCTTCATGTAAGATAGCCACAACTAAAAAGTTATCTAATTACTATCTTCATTCATGAAGAGGAGAACTATCAATGGAAACCACGCTTTCGCTTGAATTTCTTTTTGAAGTCCGCCAGCATCTCAAAGACCTTGAGCATCAACTCAGGCATATTTCTGGTGTACATGTCGATCTTGTTGTGCCACGCGACCATGCCGCGCCCGTTCTCGTGAGCATGAGCATCAATGAGCGTGCGGAACAGGCTCCGCAACAGGTCGCGCGGACACTATACAGTTTCTTACATACAGACCAGGGCGTGCAAGGGCAAAAGCAAATCTTTCTCGTCACCAAAGAAGGAGACCGCGTGGATATCGAGGATTTGTCGGCTGAGCAGATTAACGATATTATTGTTGATGCATTGCAAGGCATCTAAGAAAAACTATGAGACCTGAACATTATTCCATGCTCATTCAATGGGACGAAGAAGACAAAATTTATATCGTCACAGTGCCAGAACTTCCAGGGTGTAAGACACATGGCAAAACATACGAAGAAGCCATTAAAAATGCGCTTGAAGTCATCGAGCTATGGCTCGAAACAGCAAAAGATTTAGGTTGGCGTATTCCTGCACCACAACTTGCTGCTTAAATTGTCGTGTCTGGTGTCGTTCCAGAGCGTAATAAATTAAAGCCCTACAGACCAACTGAAACTAAGGAATGCCAAACGAAGTAATACTGTTATAGAGAATTGACAGTATTATGTAACTCATATATGCACTTTTACAGAGATAGGGCAAAAGGAATCTTTGGTATGGCTCAGGACTTAGGACTTGGTGGGGATGGCGGACACGATTATAAGGTGTACTTTCTGACTGATAGACGATTGTATGAACTTGGGTATACGTGGCTCAATACGCATGATGAGGCGGGACAGGCGCAACCGAGAGAGCAGTGGGTGCCGCAATTTACTGGAGAGTTACGAGAACACTCGCTACGGGGTGCGGATGTGATGCAGATGGTGCAGGATGTGAAGGCAAACGTCGCCTGTGTTGTATCCGTCGCTTCTCCAATATCACAGAATGATACAGATGAGGAAACGCGCGTGACGGTGAGCGATGGTGAACTACCGGCCTCACTCGTTTTTATTCTGCCTTCGGGAAGTACGTCCGATACGCTTCATAGAACAAATGGAATGCAGGAGCAGTCAACAGGGGGTGCTGCTCGCGCTACATCCTCAACAACAGGCGTCAATGAGCAACAGCATTACGATGTGATTGAGGTGAACCGTATATGGGGCACGGCTGTTGAAGCTTCGACAAGTCTTACTTTTAAGCAAGCAATTGATCAGACGCAAACGTTCGATAATGCCCTGATTTTTCGCTACTATGGTGAAACGAATGTGCCACAGGGCAAGAAGCGCGACACGCTCGAATGGCTCAATCCGCAATATGTCCCCTGGCAAGAGACGCTGGGCTTCTACTTTCGTGGTCTCTTCTTCGAGACATCAAATGTGATAGAGGTGCCAGGAGAGCAGGGCGAAGAGCAGGTACCCGCTGAAATTTATCTTGCCACCGCATTTCAGGTTCAGCGCGACGGACCACGCAATATCTCGATCTATCGTCCCTTTGGCAAACACGAAGAGGCTATTGCATGGCTCAGAAGTACGGCGCACGTCAAAGCCAGCGTTACACGGCTCGTGCCCGACCCTGCTAGCACCAACTGGTTTGTGTTAAGTGACATGCAAAACTTGAACCCGCTCGGCTTTCGACCACAGGGCGAGGTGGAGTGGTTAAATTAACACAAAACACAACAAAAATTGGCTTGTCCAAAGGACAAGCCAATTTTTGTTGTGTTTTGTGTTAGGGTTGGTATGGGGTCATGGCTGAGAAGCCTGAGCTGTTGTTGTGGAGTACAAAGTTCGCGGTAGTTTGATGAAAGAGCAGGTCTGTATCTCCCCACACATGAATGACGACATCTGGCTTCTGGTCGCCGTTGATATCCTTCACCTCTAGGGTCACAACCGCTCTATCGGTGTTAGACCAGAGCAGGTGCGGACCCGGATATATCTTTGCGTGCGTGACATCGCCACCTGGAAACTCGACGATATCAATTGTGCCATGTAAATTCAGGGCGACAAAATGAGTGGGCGAAGCTGCTGAATCGTGGTCGCCTACAACCGCGTCAATCTGAGTGGTGCGTGTGCCAGAACCATAGGTTAAGTTGTTATAAACCGACTTGCTGCCTATTACCGCTCCGTAGAGTAGCAGGTAACAGACGATGGTAATAATCATGATGACGCCAGTCGGCACAAGCCAATGGTAGCGTCGCTCAGGTGCCTCTGTCTGAGGTCGAAGCTTTTCCGCTCCTCTTTGCTGCGTTGTCTGTCGAACTGGCTCCGTCTGACGCGCAGGTTGTTGTGCAGTTCTCAGCCTATCGCTAGGCTGTCTTCCCGCTGACTGTGTATTTGTAGGTTGCCTGACGGCAGACCGTGTACTTGTGGCTTGGCGTACATCGGCGCGTGTATTTGTAGGTTGGCGTACCGAGGATGTTTGTCTGCTCGGTTGTTTCGATGTTGGTAAACGTCTACTTGGTTGTCTCTTGGGAGCCTTTGGCTCAAGCAGAATGATATCTTGTGTATCGTAATCGAGGTTTTCGCTCGTTAATCCTTCATTTGCCAGCAAAACTTCATCTGTATTCGGTGCTGCTTGCGACGCTTTAGTACGCGTCGGTGTACTGCGTGTATCTATATCATCGAGATGGTCATGCCCATCTCCACGCGGGCTAAATCGTTGTATGGGCATCTATGTATGTTCCTTTCCTATAGTGATTACGTCCAATATACCATTTTTTTACCAAATGCATACAATTTCTTCTTAAAAGCGGACGGTATAGCCAAAATGGGTGGTATGAAAAAAGGAATACGAGACGCTAATCTCATAGATTAGAACAAATATACGAGAAAAATTATTCCCCAACCGCGTTCTCTCTCGCCCCCAAATACGGCGAGAGAGAACGCGGTTGGGGTTTTAAAGAGATATAATCAAGCGTGACCTATTGTGTAACGTTAGCATAAGAAGAGGTTATCTATTTCATGTCCTCCCTCAATTCCCAATTGAACGAGAATTTTGACGTTGTGGTTGTTGGTGCTAGTTTCGCTGGCCTCAGCTTTGCCAGTGTTGGGGCTGCCCTCGGTTTGCGCGTGCTGGTGGTAGAGCGTGATGCGAGCGTTGGCGGAGTGGTGCGTACAACAGGTGTTTTCTTTAACGAGATTCTCGACATTCTCGATGTTCCTCATCGCTATTTGATGAATGCTATACGTCGTGTACATATGCAGATACCTAAGCAGCCGCCACTTGCGATTAGCTCACACGCGTACCGATTCTACATGGCTGATGTGCCAGGCGTGTTGCAGTGGATGGCGGAACAGGCCGAGCAACGCGGAGCCGAGATACGTTGCGGGGTGAAGTTTCAATGTGCGGCGCGAAACACTGACGGAACAATGCACGTTGAGGTAGCAAGCACAGCAGGGGTAGAGAGCAATACGACGATTAACACTCGCTTCGTCATTGGAGCCGACGGCACACGTTCGCAGGTGGCACGCTGGTTCAAGCTAGAGCAGAATACGCGCT
This sequence comes from uncultured Ktedonobacteraceae bacterium, assembly GCA_964250365.1. Classification (GTDB taxonomy): domain Bacteria; phylum Chloroflexota; class Ktedonobacteria; order Ktedonobacterales; family Ktedonobacteraceae; genus JBBQVS01. Next base: position 1,195 of record CAXUGH010000077.1, on the reverse strand, counting down.
ATCTCGCGGGTGCCGAGTGGCTGATTGACAACGTGCCGCTCGACGGCGAGACGTTTTATCTAGTGATGGATCAGGAACTTGCCCCTGGCTATTGCGTCTGGCTGGCCCCTCACGGTTCGATTACTGCGCTGGGAGTCGCAGGTCATCCACGTACCTTTAGTCCGACGAAATCGCTCAAAGTCGCACAGGGTTTATTTCAAGAGGTCGCAGACCTAGGCTCTATGCATGTTGTCGAGCGCAAAGCGGGTACCATTCCGACGGGTGGACGGTTGAAACGTGTCTACCGCGACGACGAGCTAGGATGTGTCTTGCTACTTGGCGATGCAGCCGGTCTATGTGGTGCCGCGACTGGTGGTGGCATCTATCCCGCCCTTCTGAGTGGACGCCTCGCAGCGCATGCGGTTGCCAGCGAGGTGCTGAATGGCGAACGAGGAGCGGTTACAGCGTATTTACACAATCTTTCGCATGCGAATCGGCTCGGCGACTACCTTCGTATCGAGGATTGGCTACGCTGGGTTCTCGATAGTATGAAGTCGAATGACGACGTTGGTATGCTCTACGGCCTATTCCAATCGGAGGAGGGTCAACAGGTGCTGCAAAAAGCCTTATTGGGCGTGCCAATTATTGGTATGGATAGTAACTTCTTTTCGCTCATGCGCGGTCTGTTGGGAAGGCATCCGCGCCTCTATCGTTCGGCATTGCATGCACTGGGTAAGCGCGTTGGGTTACGTCTGTAGTACATAGTCAATCTATATGTGTCACTCGCCGCCACAGGAAGATTGACTATGTACTACCAGTGTTTACGGCTCAACCACAATGTACGTGCGTTGTGGCGTATCGTTGCCAGCGATGCGTTGAAACATCTCGCCATACTTCTTGGCGAGAACGGCGTTTGCATGGATACGCTCCTCTGCATTGCTTTCGTGTGCATGTCCCTCCACCTGTGGTTGGCCTAGCAGGTTGCCAGTGCGGTCGGAAGGCGTCATTGTGACGGTGCCGTTGTTACGAATACGCTTGATTTTGCCCGTGGTGGTGCTGGTTGTAATGTATAGTTTTCCCTGGTCGTATGCGAACCAGACAGTGGTTGGAACTGCTGTGCCATTTTTACGATAGGTAGTCAAAACAATAAACTCATGTGGCGCGAGAAAAGCGAATGGGTCAGCAGTTTGCGTATTGGAAGTGGTCATGAAAAAGA
>CAXUGH010000076.1:3934-18369 GCA_964250365.1 uncultured Ktedonobacteraceae bacterium | reverse complement strand
CATTGGCGGCATGAGTTCGATTTTCAGCGTGCAGCTTGCCGAGGATATTGGAGACGTGATTTTTTACAGTGCCCTCGGCAAGCACTAGTTTGTCGGCGATTTCGCGGTTGCTGGCACCCGCCGCCAGCAGTTTCAGCACCTCGACCTCGCGGCTGCTCAACTCTTCATTCTGCACTAGCTGACCTATCGGGGGCGTAGCAAGCGATGGCTTCTGTTGCATGGTTGTCGAGGTTTGCCCCTTACGCCCGAACTCGACGAGCAGCTTGCTAGCCATCTTAGGTTGGATGAAGGGTTCGCCCGTATACACCTTGCGAATGGTCGCGGCAAGCTCGTCGGCAGGTACGTCTTTGAGCAGATAGCCCATCGCACCAGCCTTCACAGCCTCGAACACGTAGTCGTCGTACTCGAACGTCGTGAGCATAATGATATGTGCATCAGGATATTGCCCTGTAATAATCGCGGTGGCATCGACGCCATTCTTACGCGGCATCTGAATATCCATCAACACAACATCCGGTCCTAAACCACGTTGCCGTAAATTGATGTATTGTCTAACGGCGTCCTCACCATCGACCGCCTCACCGATCACATCGAAGCCATCCTCAAGTTCCAGTACGGTATGCAGCCCTTGCCGCATCAACGTCTGGTCCTCACACAACAAAATACGAATGGTATCGGACATGTATGGCCTCTTTAGAACGATTGAGATACATCAATAATGCCCTGATTATATCATATAGCAAGATAGGGACAACACAGCGTGACAGTGCCCTCTATTGAGCCATTAACCCTTGTTGCCATGCGAAGGCGGCGGCCTGCGTGCGGTCCGTAATGTGCAACTTACTCAAAATATTGCTCACATACCCCTTCACAGTTTTTTCGCTCAGGATAAGCTTTTCGGCAATGGTAGCGTTTGACTCGCCTACCGCGATGAGGCGTAGCACGTCGAGTTCGCGTTCAGTGAGTTCTACGAAGGCGGCGGGAACGGCGGGCTTAGACTCGCGCACATCTTGAACGAGACGCGAGGCAACTCTAGGATGCAGCACTGATTCGCCCCGTGTCGCCTTCCTGACCGCCTCAACGAGTTCATTTGGATGAATGTCTTTCAGTGTATAGGAGATAGCTCCTGCTCGTAGGACTGGAAAGATATGCTCATCCTCATAATATGAACTGAGTACAATCACCTGTGAGCGTGGACTTACTTGCTTTATAAGGCGTGTCGCCTCCACGCCGTTCATACCCGACAGTAGCATATCCATCAGTACAACATCAGGGAGATACTTTTGTGCAAGCTGAACTGCTTGTTCGCCCGATTCTGCCTCGCCGACGACAGTGAGGTCTGGTTGTGCCTCAAGGAAGGCACGTACTCCCTGTCGCACAACACTGTGGTCATCCACAATAAGAATGCAAATACGCTGTACCGATTGTGTCATTCTATTTCCTTTTTGTTGAAAAGAAGAGGGATAGGAAATTGTGTCGCTCTATAACTGTCTTTATCATTCGGATAAGGGCAAGAGGCAACTATTCGCGTTCCCTCGCCATTCTTGCTCTCTATCAGGAGCGTCCCGTGAAACGCCTTCATACGTTCACGCATTGACTGCAAGCCAACTCCATTTCTCATCGTGAGTGTCGGATCGTGGAGGTCGAAACCACAACCGTTGTCCTTCACTACAAGCGTTACCAAGTCTTGCTTACAGAATAGGTCAAGAGTGACAGTAGTAGTATGGCTATGCCGGGCAATATTTGAGAACGCCTCCTGCGTAATACGCAGCAATGCCTCTTCTAAAAGAGGCGATAAGGTGCAAGCGTCAATGTGTTGCTGAACAGAAATCTGTTGCTGCTGACTCCACATCGTCACATACTCTTGTAGAGCAGAGGCAAGCCCTTTTTCGCTCAACATAGATGGGCGCGATGAGGAAATAAGCGCGGATAACTCCTGTTGCACCTGATAGGCTAATACCTCGGAGTTCTGAAGGTGAGTACGCGCCACCTCTGGCTTTGTATCTATTGAGGCGAGTGCCGTACTTATTTGCATGGTGAGCGCGAATGCTTGTTGTTTCACACTGTCATGGAGATCGCGAATAATGCTAGTACGTTCGGCAAGACGTGCGTTCTGCTCGGTAAGTACGCGCCGCTGCTCGATACTTTGCATCAGTTGATCTGCTATGAGGTTGAACTGCCGCTCAAAAAGCTCAAGCATTCCTTCCCCGTTCCCGTTCCTTATGGTAACGCGTTGATCGTAATGCCCCGATGCGATTTGCGCGGTAGCATCGACAAGGCGTTGCATGCGACGAATAATTCCATGTGAAGTAATGAGGCTAAATGCAGCACCTAGAGGTATAGCGATGAGCAATATAATGAGAGCGATGGGAAGGAAACCTATTACGAAATTCGTAGAGAAGGCACTGGTGGAGGCTTCAGGGAGGCGTTGTACATAGACCTCCCCGAAAAACACCACGAACGCACACAGTATTTCTAATAGCAGCACCGCTGCAATAAACACGCTTACATGCGAAAGAATCATTCGTATGCGAAGTTTTGACTTCCATCCATCCATCATAGTTAAATCCTGTTTGTCAGACACATCTCGTCTCATCATACCACCCTTCAATCTGGAAGGTTACTTTCTTGCAAACTTTTTTATAAGACGCATCCAGAACAAGAAGAATCCTACGATTCCATGTGGTCCGTATGGTTCGTATGCCTGCATTCTTGTAATGTGCCCATCCACTGCATCGAAGATGAACACCTGCGGAAAGTTTAACTTCATTCCCTGTTTGATGATATGATGTGTCGCCGTTTCTACTGCTGCACTTTGTCCGTTCTCGGACTCGAAGTAGTGAATGATTGTATAGCCAAAGGACCGCATTCCGGCAATTGCTCCTCGGAAGCCTTCCGTGATAGCAGCTCTACCTTGCATACGGAGTGTCGGAAAGTGAGGATCGATAAGCACTGCGTCCTCGGCAAAAAGACTCATCATCGTGTCAAGGTCTTTGGCTTCAATAGCGGTAAAGGTATGTGTGACGAGATCATGTAAAGATGTGTATTTGTATTCCATTGCTATTATTCTCCTTAGGATTGTAGTGTAAATGGACAATAGTAGGGACCGATTTATCGCGTCCTCGTCGGCAATCGACGCGTTCGCAGGACGTGATAAATCGGTCTCTACCTAAGCAAGCAGCTTGAGCGCGATGGCAACTAAGAAGAGGGCAAACGCTGCGATTCCTACAAGAGTACGTGCCCTATCGAGTCGTTCCCACTGGCTGACCATTGTCTGCCAATTCTTCGGTGGCATACTGGGCTGCCAGGTGAGTACGGTTGAGTTGATGGGAGCGGTGCCGAGAAGTGTGAGCAAGAAGCAGGTAATTACAACGAGCAACGCGGTTAAGCGGATGACGAAGCCTGAAGCGAACCCATCTAACACCGTTATAGCAATCCCTGATAAAATTGTTGGAATAAAGATGGCAGGTACCAGAACGCGCAAGCTTCGTATCATTGCTTGACGCACCTGGATATGCGCCTGTTCGTTGAGAATAGTAGCCATTGCGGGTCCCACTCCGTAGTCAATCACGAAGAGTGCGCCAGCTAAGATACCAGCCAAGAATAAGTTTACAAAGTCGAGAAGAGTGGCGATATTCATGATGTAGTTTCTCCTTTTAGATGTAGAGGCTATTCCTATCAGGAAATAACCAAACCATTGTTGATAGGGAAAGTATACCTGTCGTCGTGGATGTTTGTGATGCATCCAGAGACGGGTATAGGGGGAACTTGAGAAGGTTTTTTAACAAGGCTTGCCATGAAGCCATGATTCGGTTAGACTGGAAGGCAACGCATAACAGTAAGGAGAGATTACAGTTTGAATATTATAAGTACATTTCAGTTTTCGCCAGCATCGTTGAAGACGTTGCGCGAGGCTGCCGACGCTGATGTCCAGTGTATTACAAACGACGATGAGTTTCTAACGAGGTTGCAGGAGGCTGATGTACTCTGCTCCTACTGGGTACCTGAAAATTGGCGGAACCTCACGAAGCGGTTACGCTGGCTACAGTGTTCGGCGGCGGGTGTTGATAGTCTGCTCCCCACGGGTGTTCTCAATGCGGACAGTGGTATTACCGTGACGACGGCGGTTGGCATCAATACAATCCCTATTGGAGAATATGTGTTGGGAAGTATGTTGATGTTCAACCGGACATGGCCTGAAATGGTGCGTCTACAGGGTCGCCACATCTGGCCTCGTAGTATCAACTGGTACAATCTGGGAAGACGCGAACTGGCAGGTCAGACGCTTGGCATTATAGGTCTCGGCAGTATTGGGCGACGCGTGGCACAGTTGGGACGCGCATTCGGCATGTCTATTCTCGCAACCCGTCGCACGATGCAGACGGGAGAACAGGACCCCGATGTCGATTTTCTGTACGAGACAGCACAGCTACACGAGATGCTAGGCAAGAGCGACTATGTGGTTATTGCGGTTCCTCTCACACAGGAGACAGACCATTTCATTGGTGAGGCCGAGCTACGAGCAATGCGTCCCAACACCTATCTCGTGAACGTGGCTCGTGGGCGTGTAATCGACGAGCAAGCACTTATTCGCGCCCTGAGAGAAGGGTGGATCGCCGGAGCGGGACTCGATGTGACCGAGGAGGAGCCGCTACCATCGGACAGCCCACTCTATACCATGCCCAACGTAATTCTCACGCCGCACGTTTCGGGGGCAAGTGTCAACTATGATGCCCGACTGACCGAACTCTTCGCCGACAATCTACGTCGCTTCCGCGCAGGGCAAGAGTTACGCAATTTGTATGAGCCAGGACGAGGATATTAAAAACGAATTATACAATTCATATTTCCGGCGACGTTTCGTCGCCGGAAATATGAATTGTATAATTCGTTTGTATGCATCTATACAAAGCGAATAGAATAGAATAGAGGGAAGCATTTGTTTTCATTATAAAACACAAGGGAGGAAGGAACGATATGAGTCGAGAATTTGGTGACGCCGATGTGCTGGGTGCCGAGTCCGTCGGGCAGCCGGGGCAGCGCCGCTTTCGCATCTTTGTGCAGGCACGGCGCAATTCAGCCTTGATGTGGTTGGAGAAAGAGCAACTCAACAGCCTCTCGCTCGCGCTTGATAGCTTTCTCGCGCAAATCACCGAGGGAAAGGTTTTGCGTACAGAGGCGCAGAGCGGAAGCAGTCCAATAGCGTCGGGTATGCCAGCAGATTTTCCCACGCATCCTACCTACGAATTTCAAGTGGGGCAGATACAGATTAACTACGACCAGCGGTCAATGGAGTTTCTTTTGAATGCTACTCCGCTACAAATCGTGATGGAGCGCGACGAGCCACAGGTGTTTATGGACGAGGAAAACACCATCTCGTTTCAGTTCACGCAGCGTCAAGCGCAACATCTGTCCAGCAGCATTGCACAGGTCGTTGTATCCGGTCGTCCTGTATGTCCCCTCTGTCATGCACCCCTTGATGGAGGACCCCATGCATGTATACGTCAGAACGGGCACCTCGAAATCATGCAAGTAGGAGAGGCCGAAGACGAGTAGGGACCTGATTTATCACGCCCTCGTCCCAATCGATCCCGTACCGTCCATTGATTCCGTTCTTCAATCCTCGTAAACGTTGTCTATGGGGACGAGGGCGTAATGAATTGTGGCCCCTACAGAGGTTCTGGGTAGAGGTTAGTGACATACCAGCGAAACATGTATACTACGCGTAGAGCGCATAATACATTGGTTATTCGATGCAGATGTACTTGTTGGCCTTTTGAAGATACATCTCTTCGTTGGCCTCTATCATCAGTTTGTGTAACACAACAACATCTGCATCAGGCAGACATTCGACTGGCTGTAAACACAATCGCATAATCGCTCGCCCGTTTTCTACCACCTGGACGTAGCCGTTGACTCGTGGGACGCGGTAGACGCGCAGCGGCTTCGTAGGGCTGGGTACTTCGAGATACCCACGCCAGAGAAGCTGTCGTAGTTGTTCAGGCGTCAAGAGTTCGCGCAAGAGGTCAACGGCTCTACGTTCGGCACGGGACCATCCCTTGAGATACGGCTGAAAGATGAGCCATAGCATAGGAGAGATGGCGAGAGCGATAACGATCCAACCCAGGGCGGTAAGCACCTGAGAGAGCAGACTCATCCTCCGACGACTCGCGGCACCATCACAATCTGTTCAGCAGTGGCGTCGAATTGTTCGATGCGCTCAACTGGTTTGCCTGGGACGACGCGGAAAGCAGTCGCACCTTTCGCACGCTCCTGTGCGAAAATACGTTCGGCTTCACGGACGGCGGCTACGGCATCTAAGTCGCCTGCCAGAGCCTTCTGTCCATCCCAACTGAGACGATCATCGCCGCGTCGTGACATTATACGTAACATTCCCACAGCCGTTCTCCTTCGTGGTCTAGCTATTTCTTGCGAATAGCCTTTACAACTTGCTTGTACTGATAGATTGTTACACCGCTGAGTTCAGGCTTCTTACCATTGAGGACAATGTATGCAGCCTGTCGTCGTACTACAATTGTACGTTGCAGATTGCCATTAGTCAATGGGTAGCAGTACTAACTCAATGATGTAGTAGTAATTTGGTGGCTTGACAGGGGCAGAGCCGCATACCTATTCTATCCAGTTATTGAGTAGAAATAGGAAAAACTGCTTTTATACATGTACCTTTTCCCCTGCTACTTTCAATTGTCACTATTCCTCCCACCTCCTGCACACGTTCGCGTAATATACGAAGTCCCAGATGGCTATTGGTAGTATCCGACTGCGGGAGCATGCCAACTCCGTTATCAAACACCCCTGCTGTAAGTTGAGTTGACGAAAGGCGTATACTCACACGCACCTCTGTTGCCTGTGCGTGTTTGCGAACATTATTGAGCGTCTCCTGTACAAAACGAAAAAGTGGTTCAGCAAGCACTGGTGGAAGGAAATCGAGAGCGTCGATAGTTGATGTGAGCGCGATTGCCCGTTCGCTTGCCTTAAAATTCTCTAGCAGATTCAATAATGCAGGAGCTATGTCTTGTCGGTCGAGTGATGTTTGCATAAGTGACGAAATATCATGGCGTAATGTATGTAGACATGTAGCAAGAATGGTACGCACCTTCTGAAGCTCGTCTATCGCACGGTCTCCCGCGTGCCTTTCTAATAGACGCTGCACAAACTCAAGCTTATGTGAGATATGCGTTATCGTCTGTAGCGTTCCGTCGTGTAAGTCTCGTGCAATCCGTATCCGTTCCTTGTCAATGGCTTGCTGTTGTTCTCGTATAAAGCTGGTTTCTTTGTTCCCCATAGTCGATTCTCTCTCTAACTCTGCAATGTATACGCTTTTAGCATACAGGCAGCGAAAAATGAATCGGCTATGCCAGTCGTCGAATATCGCGGAAACACAGACCAATAGAGACCAACAGTATTGTAGCGATGCCCCCTAATATGAAGACAAGTGAGGGACCAACACGATCCGCAAGTACGCCGATAAAAGCAATACCGACAGGGAGAAAAACATAGCTACCCATCAGGTCAATGCTGCTGACACGTCCCAGTTTCTCAACCGGTACAAGTTCCTGTAGTAGTGTGATCCAGATGATGGAAAAGATACCAATGCTAAATCCAGCGAGTGTACCCGCGAAGATTGCAGAAATAGGCTCGATACTCAAAGGCAACGGTAATCCGAGTAATGTTATAGCAAGTCCACAGGGTAGTAGGGCAAAGTATGCAAGTAATCCTCTATGCTGAATCTGCTTTAGCTGACCCATAAGCAGTGTTGCCGCAATTGCTCCGATTGCCCTGGCGGTATCAATCGAGCCGAGCAACCATGCACCCTGATGATAAAAGTCGTGTACTAATTTTGGTAAAGCTACTGCTACCGGGCCAAAAAAAGTGATGTTGGCAAGAGACGCAATTGAGATCGTCACCCACAACCACGTCGAACCAGTGATATACTTTAGGCCCTCTAGTACATCGGCAACCAACCCTCGGAAGCCCTTGAGTTGAGGGGTAGCCTCAAATTCAGCCGATCTCGCTTCTTCAAAGTTGGCTTTTAATAATGGTAGCGTTGTTGGGAGACGCATAATTGTGAGACAGATAGCCGAGACAAGAAATGAGAATGCGTCGAGGGCAAACGCACTTGCCGGACCAGTAAACGCGACACATAACGCCCCAATTGCTGGACCAATAATGCCACCCATGAGCATTGCGAAGCGCGTCAATGAGTTCGCGGATTGTAACAGGTCGCGCGGTACGAGTTGTGGTTGGATTGCTTGATACGCTGGCGAGAAAAAGCTATCAACGATACCAAAAAAGAATGAGAGAACCAGAAGATGCCATAATTGCAAGCCGTGCAAGGCACTCAAAGCAGCAATTATTCCTACGACCAGTCCACGTCCCACATCTGAACACAATAAAATAACGCGGCGCGGTAGACGGTCGGCTGTAACGCCTCCAATAAGTAGAAAAATGATTGTTGGAATAAGCCTAGCGATTACAACCGCGCTCATCGCTTCGGCGGAACCTGTAAGGATAAGAACTTGCCATGCCAATGCCACTGTGAAGATGTTGTCTCCCACAATTGAGATGAATTGGCCCGTCCACAATAGCGAGAAAGCTCTCGATTGTAGGACTTTCAAGAGAGGAATACGCTCTGATATTGTCGTTAGCATAACACATCACCTTCCTTCGTCTGCTTCTCAAAGGAAGTCTAACATGTTCTGAGCTTGTAATACCAGAGAAAACCTATGCTCTAAGCATTATTGTGTTTTATTGTAGTACACAGTCAACCTTCATCTGACCAAATTCGTAGGGACCAGATGTATCGCGTCCGAGGCGTGATTTATCACGCGAGATCATGCCTGACATAGCTTGTAGACAGAGTTCATCATGATCTCGCTCAATAAATTGAGCGCACGGACGCGATAAATCGGTCCCTACAAATAAAAAGAAGACAGAGACTCTCCACTACCACTATTGCTGTACCCCCAAAAGCAATGAAATCAATGTATAGTAGGTATACCGAGGAACTTTCTAATTTCTGTTGATAGCGCGTTAAGAGCATATTCACAAGACGAAGATATGTTGGCTCCTCGTGTAGAATACTTTGTACAGGAGCCGTAATCATGGCGTGCGATGTATGTAACGGAGCATTGATACTAGCGAGTAACGTATACGATGCATTGAGCAAGGAGTGATAGTGCGGCTCTAGTGAATTCAGAAGAGAGCTTGCCTCTCCATTGCTCTTACGAACTGAATTCCTATCGTGAACCTGTTGCCATTGGAGAAGTGTAACGCTTAACGTCTCTTTATAGTGTTGCCGCGTCTGGAAATCTGCATCGGGTAGCGTCGATGCAATGCTCTGAGCAAATGTGCTTACTTTCTGACTAAGCAAGCGTTGCTGGCTTACAGCATGAACAATGAAAGCGTCATTGGTTGATTGTTGTAACGTGTCTCGTACTACAAATTGTCCAAGTAGAGCTAGTATAAGGCTCAAACTCAGTAGAACGATGTACATATATAGAAAGTGTCGTGTAACGAATACTGCTGAACGAGATTCCTTTCTCATAGTCCTAACTCTCCCCCTCCACGTATGGCGCTAGCCAGCATACATATAAATTTTCTTCTCTTCTTATTAGTATACTTGCATAACCAAATGCATTTTATACTTCCCCGTTCTCCTCAGAAGCAAAAAACAAGGAAGACAGGAAAACCTAAGAGATTTTCCTGCCTTCCTTGCATATGTCGATCATTGAGTATATAGCTCGTGTGAGATAGATGGTTTTATGTATATATGTAAATGAACGAACTAGCATATGTGCTAGCTGGCAAATTGCTCATTCTGAGCTGAATTTGCAGAATCGTGTAGATTGCTTGCAATGCAAGCACGAAGGTCTTCGCGGTAGAAACGCCATGTGCTACCAACTTTATGACCTGTAAGCTGGTTTGACCACATCAGACGGTAGAGAGTTGAGCGACTCACACGAAGGTAGTTCATCGCCTCTTTGAACGTTAAAAGAACATCATCTTGAACCATTTGTACAACCATTGGACTTCCCCCTTGGTATTCTTTACTAGAAAATAAATTCAACAAACTATAAAAGAATTAATGAAATGCTTACATTGTCAGAAAGCGAATGTGTATATATGAATATAGTCCGACAATATAATTGTTGTAGAACCTCATAGGACACAACATATTGTTTCATTACATACTATGATAGCTAATGATGGTACACGGAGACATTGAGATGTTGTTAAGATTTGGTTAATTTCCTGGAGGTATCCGTGTGATATTCATAACCATCTATGAATGAGCTTACCATTTTGTTTCCAGTAACTGGTCTAAAGCCTTGCTATCGCAGGAGACGGGAAAGATGCTCATATGTGTGGCTTCGCGTAGTTTCTGAATAGTCTCTGTGTCTGTCGGGTCCGCCATTGCTACCGTGAGGCGCTGGTGGTCGCGTCCTACTGGCACACAGCGCAAGCGTGATGCCATATCATATGAGATAAGACTTTTCAACCGTGAAGAGAGGGCATTTGGCAGTTGCATGTATGGTATTGCTTTAAAATCCTGTATAGAGGACTCCGTAGTCAAAGGCGTCCATTCGTCCTTATCTGGCGTATTCGGAGTATAAACCTGTATATCGTCCTCATTCTCCGCGGAAGAAAATTCGGCTGGCGGCATGGTATCCCATAGATGAGGAGTAATTGCGGGACGAAGCGCGAGACGATAGAATACCCGGCTCGCACTAGCGAGTAGTTGCTCAAGGGATGTCCCCTGTTCTGGATAACTGCCAATGCCAAGTACAATTTCTGTCTCGTGTGTAAGAGGTGGAATAAGCGTCTCCGCCTGTAACAGATTGACGTTATTGTAGACGCGCTCGATAATTTTGTGTGCCCCCGCCTCATCCACATCGGGAAAGAGAATTGCTGCTCCTCGCCCCTCATCAACATACACAAGGTCTTTGCCCCGTATCGCACGTTGAACATTGACCATGACTTGTTCTACAATGGACGCGGAGGCGTGATAGCGTTGGCGTTTATGTACCAGTGCTGTTTCAGGCGAAATTTGTATATGCTCTAACTGAAATACGTGTAACAGTAGTACACTAAGGAGAGGCATTGACGGCAATAGCGTTTGTAGCTGGAAACGTAGCGTCGTATTGAGCGTCTCATGCACAGGAAGAAAGAGAGACTGCTCCTCGTTCCACGAAGAGATAGTAGAGTTCTGATACTCTGGCGATAAGCACAACGAAGAAGCAGGAGGGCATGTACAAAACTCCCTTTCAACTGCTTGAAGAGTTTCGGATGCTGAAGATTGCTCATTTGAATGGAGATTGAAATTTTTTCTTCTTGTACTCATCTTCTGTTCCAGCTAAATTTAGCGATACACAAAGTATAGTGTGCAAATCATGAGGAAGAGATAGGGGGAAGGTTGCGTTGTGGTTAAGATGTACATAAGAAGGTTAAGGGGTAGCTACTTTTCTTTGCCATGAAACAGGAAAATGTAGTACCCCTTAGAGATTACTGTTCTATGCTAACAGTGGTCGTAAACGTGTAGCCAACACCAGGGACAGTCATGATGTACTGTGGAGAGTTAGGCTCCGGTTCGACCTTTTGACGCAAGTGGCGTATGTGTGTTTTCACCAAACCAGAGTCGCCAACCTCATCGTAGCCCCAGACGCGTTCGATGATCATATCTGTCGTCAACACCTGCCCGGTATGCGTGATTAACAGGTGCAGCAGACGACTCTCGGTGGGAGTCAGACGTACTTTGCTGCCATCTCTCGTCACTTCGTGGCGCATAGCGTCGAGTGTGATGGGACCGACCGTCACAGACGATGAGTTTGAGCTGCCACGTGTGCTGCTAGAGCGTCGCATTACGGCCTTGATACGCGCTAGAAGTTGTCGTGGGCTGAACGGCTTACGCAGATAATCGTCTGCCCCCATTTCAAGGCCGCGTATCTCGTCATCTTCTCGATCATGTGCGGTGAGGATTAACACCATAGAGTTTGTTTCACTACGCATCTGACGACATACCTCGAAGCCATCGAGCTTGGGCATCTGTACGTCAAGAATTACAAGATCGGGAAGGGTTTCGCGCCATCGCTTGACCGCTTGCTCCCCATCGAAAGCGCGTACCACATCGTAGCCATGTCCCTTGAGCCAATAGCTCAACATATCTACCATGTCACGGTCATCATCCGCCACCATGATTTTCACGAGCATTCCTCCTATGGGTCTGCATACTATCTATACTATCGGTCTATATACCAATATATGCTGTATCATATCCCTCGCCGACCCATGCAACGAGACATGAGTTTTTCTCTTTACTCTCATCAGTAGTAACGCGATGAGCATAGGCAGGTAACATCATGATACAATTTGGGCTATAGGCATTGCCCTTCATGTACATATATCGGCTTGTTGGCACCATCCGATAGTGTTGTTTCTCATTATAATATAAAGACGAAAGCATGTGTAGTAATTATGGAACGAGATACTTTGCTTGCACTTGCGCGGCAAGCGGCACAGAACGCGCACTGTCCCTATTCGCATTTTCGCGTCGGCGCGGCTCTTCTTGCCAACGGCAAAACCTACGTTGGTGTGAATATCGAAATATCAAGCTATGGCCTCACACTCTGCGCCGAACGCTCAGCTCTTGCCTCTGCGCTCTCACAAGGCGATAACAACATTACGCATATCGCTGTTGCCTGCATCGACGCATCAGGCGATGCGCTCACTAACGAACGTACACCCTGTGGTGCATGTAGGCAGTGGATCGCCGACCTCGCACCTTCCGCAACCCTTTACATCGATGGCGTCGAGCGCGATTTTACGATTGCCGACCTCCTCCCTTACGCCTTTGGTCTCTCATAATGTACGTCAAATTTCATGTGTCATTCACCGCCTTCAGTGGTAAATGACACATTAAATTTGACGTACATTACAACCAGAGATACTACGCAATTTCCACGCCCAGCCTCTCAAGCAGTTTGCGAACAATCTCCGCTCGGTGTTTGTTAGGCATGCGACCAGGGATGCTGTGCGAGTCTGAGCCAGCACTATAGAGCAGGTTGTGCTTCTCCACGTAGGCAAGGTAGGTGGCGATGATCTCTTTATTGTGATAAGGATGATAGATTTCGATGCCGTCAATGGGAATTTCGCTACGTAACTGGTCAAGCAAGGCCGGATCGTAGAAGGTGAAACCACTCTCGCGCCTTCCTGGATGCGCTATAAGGCATACCGCTCCACTTTTATGCACGGCATCGACCGTCTCCGCCATAGCAGCCTTGATCGAGGTAAAGCCAGCCTCGGTAATCATCTGCATTGCCGCCTGCCAGTTGGGGGCATAGCCATGTTCCCGTAGCAAGAGGGCGTTGTCGGAGGGACGGCGCAGCTTGCCCCCGTTCTCTTTGAGCAGTTCCTCCTGGCGCGGAAAGCTGTAACCCTTACGCTGTAGTTCTTCGTTGACGGTCTGCGTGTTCTCCAATTGCAGACGTACTACCTTCTCAGTCAACCCATACAGGGCATTTTGTTGTGGATCAAAGCCGTAACAGAGCATGTGACCCATTCTGCCGTTCCAATCGGTGCTAATCTCTACACCTGCTAGAATCGGGAGATGCTTTTCGGCTCCCAATGCCTGAATTTCCGCGACCTTATCAACGCGATCATGGTCGGTTACGGAGACCAGTTGAAAGCCCTCCGTCACAAGATAGTCGATAAGCTGTTGCGCGGGCCAGCGTCCGTCGCTGTACGTCGTGTGCATATGAAGATCAACCGAGGCATCAGGCGTTAGAGTGATCGAGGGTATCGAATGGGTCAAGATAAGCTCCTTTGTTCTTATAAAGATTGTGTATTGTATATTTCTCTGCTATAGTACCACATGGATGAATTTTCGTTACTCGCGTTTTATGTTCTCGTTCATGTATCTTGAAAGTATGTAAAGCGATAGAGAGGTCTCATAGAAAAGTGGCGAAGCAAATTTCTCAGCAAGAAAGTATATCCGAAGCAGGTAGTACAACAGTTCAGTTTGTTTCTACGAGATTGTCCGCTACCAGACCCTCTCTTATAGTTTTTGCAGTCCTTACAGCAATCTATCTTCTCATAGTCATAGTGCAACTCAGCATTCATCATCCAGGCGCGGGAAGTGGCTCACACTTTATTTTGCTCGCCGATGGCTGGTTGCACGGACACCTATATGTTGAAGGCACTCCCCCGCAACAGGGAGATTTCACCTATTATCACGGACACTGGTATGTGGCCTTTCCACCATTACCCGCCCTTCTGCTGCTTCCGCTTGTCGCTATTTTTCATCTCTCTGACCAGACGCTCATTACGCTATTCTTCTCGCTTGGCCTGGGTATTCTCAATATCTGGCTAATGCGCGTTGTGCTGCTTCGCTTCGTCCAAAGGCAAGCACCTGCTAC
>CAXUGH010000076.1:1350-3834 GCA_964250365.1 uncultured Ktedonobacteraceae bacterium | reverse complement strand
TTATCGGGATGTTGCTGTACAACTATGCTCGCTTCGGCTCTCTATCTGATTTTGGCTATAACAACATGCATGTAGACCCTTCGGTAGCTGGCGGCTTGCACACATATGGGCAGTTCAGTAAGCACTTTGTTCGCACCAATTTCCGTTACATGCTGCTTGAACCGCCCAAGTTCTTGCACACATTTCCCTATGTCACCTTCAATCCGTTCGGCACCAGCATTTTCTTAACAATGCCTGCGTTGCTGCTTGCGTTTCTCGGCTTTCACCGTCGCAATCGACGCTGGCTGGCTACCGCTCTGCTCTCGGCCTGTATTCTGCCTGTCATTCTGCTATTAATGTATTTCAATACAGGCTGGTACCAGTTCGGCTACCGTTTCGTACTCGACTTCTTGCCCTTCCTGCTCCTACTGGCAGCGTTAGGAATGAAAGAACGTCCCACGTTACCGGCGAAACTGCTCATCGCTCTCTCCGTGCTGATAAACGTCTGGGGCTATATCGTGTTCGCATATTTCAAACCACCCCTGTTTGGCTAAATACTTACTTGTGGTCTCGTCCCAACGAGACCAGTCCCACCCCGCCAAGAATAACAACCATTGCCAGCACGCCAATCAACGTGATATGCTCACCTGCGAAAATGGCACCCAAGCCAACTGCGACAGCAGGATTGACGTAGGCGTAGCTTGTGGCAAGGGCAGGACGCACATTGCGTAAAAGGTAGCCATAGGCACTGAAGGCGATCAGCGAACCAAAGAGAATAAGAAAAATCATTGAAAGCGAGGCATTTGTTGTAGGCAAGCCGTGCATGCGTTCTCCTAGCAAGAGAGCGAGAACGAGCAGAAAAATGCCACCAATAATCATTTGCGACGCGCTCGCCATCAAACCGGAGGGTAGAGCAACGCGTCCACTGAGCGCGGAGCCAAGTGCCCAACATATGGGAGCAAGCAGAAGTGCAATCGCTCCAATTGGATTTGCCCACACGCCATTGGTCAGGTTGAGCAGAATGACGCCGACGAAGCCAAGACTCAAGCCTAGCCACTCGATACGTTTAGGCCAGCGTCCCATCAAGCCAATAAAGAGGGCTGCCCATAGCGGAACCGCCGCAATACCCACCGCCGCAAGGCCAGATGAAACCCATTGTTCCGCGAACGAGACACCGCCGTTACCACCTGCTAGTAACAGAATACCAACCACTGCCGAGCCAAGCCATTGTTTACGCGTCGGTGCGGCTGTACCGCGCATACGCAAGAACGTGTAGAGCAATACGCCAGCAATTACAAAGCGGATACCAGCCATCAGAAATGGCGGAAAGCTCTCTAACGCGAAACGCATTCCTAGATAGGTCGAACCCCATATGATATAGAGGGCGAAGAGCGATATAAGAATACCCCAACGGTTCCCCTTTGTCTTTGAGGTTGGAACGGTTTGTGTCTGTGAAGAGGTTGCTTGGCTGGAATAGGTCTCGCTCATGTTGTCCTTCAATCTAGTGAATACATCGTTTTATTGCTCTTACAAAAATAACACGTTTCTAGCGTAGCATATCGCTACCAGGAAAGAGTACAGCCAAGTGTAGCATTTATAGCTAAACTTGGCTCCCTTGCTCCTTTCTGTACTACTATCTTTGCGGCTTTTTCAGTACTATGATATACTAAGGCCGCCACTATATGCGGTCACATCATCATAAGAGCCACGAATACAGGGAAGTTTAACACTGCACAACTAGCGCGATACGCTATGGACATATAATTTGAGGGGATATATGGCGGATACAGAGCAGCTTATTCATAATCGCTATCAAATGCAACGCATGATAGCGCAGGGAAGAGCATGCACAGTTTATCAGGCGTTTGACTTGGTACTACAACGTAGTGTTGTCGTGAAGCTTGTCCCCAACGAATATATGAATGCTTACAGAACCGCCCTTCGCCTCACCGCCTCATTTTCGCATCCAAACATCGTTGGTACCTACGACTTTGTGCAAGATGCAAACATGCTCTATCTTGTACAGGAATACGTCGATGGCGATACGTTCAGTGATATGTTGCAAACGCAGTTTACGCCTTATACGGTAGCCGATATCGGTGTACAGATTTGTCAAGCTCTGATGTATGCAGGGGCCAGTGTACGAGGCGTATGTCATGGAGATTTAACGCCTGCGACTCTCGTGCGTGACCGGCGTGGCCTTGTGCGTGTTAGCGACTTCGCATTGCCCAGCGACACACAGTACTTTCAAGCTTGGAGCAGAGTCGGGGGCGACGGCAGTGGACTCGCCAATCCTGAGCTACCCTGGGGGCGCATGAGTGAGGGACGCAGTGCCGATGATGCGCGTGCCGTTGGTCTGTTGCTCTATCAATTGCTGGCGGGTCGTGCCGCAGGAGCAACAACCGTCGAGCCGCCAACCGATGGTCGTTTGCGCTTCTCACGTAACGTCCCTGTCGATCTCTGTGAAATAGTCGCACGTGCCATTGTGCTACAGCATCCGCAACA
>CAXUGH010000076.1:0-1250 GCA_964250365.1 uncultured Ktedonobacteraceae bacterium | reverse complement strand
TTCGTCCCTATGAATAGAGACGCAGCACCCAAACTCGTGACCGCACGTCCCTATAACACCTATCCTGAAACAGAGGCTCAACCAGCCCTACGCCTGAGTACGCCCGTCTTAATAGCACTCTGCATATTTATCTTCATACTGTTTTTTGTCGCGGGCTACTTCATCGCGCACTCCGTATTGCCATAATAGCATCTCTCCTCTATTCAGGAATTCCAGAAAAGCCGAAATTTTCTCGTCGATATTTTACATTCTTCTTACATATTTTTGCTAAAGCCTTGCGATTCAACTCGTATACTTAATACGAACTTGAGTATATTCTCAAGAAGAATATTCGTGTGCTTGGTAACAATCGCTTGTCCTATTTTCTGTTGCTGTAAAGCACTCTTAATAATGAAGTTATCTCGAAAGGATTTGCCCTATGCTATTTTTGAGACGGAGGGCGGGGACATATATACCTGCATTTCTCTTCGCAATTGTCGCAACTCTACTCGTTGCTTGTGGCAGCAGTACAACCACAGGCAACACCACTCCTCCTTCCAACACGCCCACGAAAACTGTGTGTCCCTCGATTACCGCTGTGACTATTAAGAGCGTCAGCACCACGCAGTTGCAAGGTACAACGCAAACTGGAACGAGCGTGCAGGCGAATTTCACCAGCGCAACTCGATTCACCGAGCCAGCGACATTGAAGCCTACAGATATTCAGACCGGTTCGACGGTTACGGTCACGGTAAAACAAAACACCGATTCTACCTACACAGCATTAACCATCAATTCAGGAAGTGGCCTTGGGAGTGGACGTGGCGGCTTTCCTAGAGGCGGCGGCGCGAACGGTTGCGGTGGTCAGCGGCGCGGTAACGGTGGCTTTGGCGGCGGCTCCGGTACTCCGGGGGCAGGCAATAACGGGACACAGAGCCGTCAAGTTGTCAGTGGCACCGTCAATCAGATAAGCAACACCTCTATGACGCTCACGGATGCAAGCGGCAACGATTATACCATCGGTATTACATCGACGACGCGCATCAACTCACAAAAAACGATCACTGCTAACGACCTCAAAGCCGGTCAAATCGTCACCATTGTCGGCACTGCTGCTGGCTCCGGTACGATTACAGCCACGAGTGTCACTGTTTCAACCAACTTCCCACGTAGAAATGCAGCACCTACGCCTACTGTAAGCGTGAAGTAGGGATCTGATTATGGACGTTGACAAGAGGGGGCAGGGAGACCGCAAGGGTCTCCACTACATG
>CAXUGH010000075.1:0-18501 GCA_964250365.1 uncultured Ktedonobacteraceae bacterium | reverse complement strand
TAGCCATCCATGTAAGAGTGAGAGCAGCATTACGTGGTGCAGGCTTTTTGAAATTAGGAACACCGTTAGAAATGGCTTCAACACCTGTCATTGCCGAACAGCCAGCGGCAAATGATTTCAGGATCAAGAAAAGCGACAATTCTTCCGTAGGTGCTACATACTGAAACTGACCAACCAAGGAATTATGCTTAGAAAGGAAACCTCTGGCGAGACCAACAACAATTAGTAATAACGCACTACCAATAAAGATATAGGTAGGAATAGCAAAGATGGTACCTGATTCGCGCACACCGCGCAGGTTTACAATTGTGATGAAAATGACAAGTACGACATCTATGATAACAATAGTCGTTGTAGGAATACCGTTTTGGAAGAGCGAGGCAAAGTTCTGCACGCCCGATGCAACGCTCACGGAGACAGTGAGAACGTAGTCAATGAGAAGCGACGCAGCGGCAATAAGTCCGGCTAATGTTCCCAGGTTGTCCTTAGCGACGGTGTATGAGCCGCCACCACCAGGGTACGCAAAAATCGTCTGGCGGTATGAAAGAGCGACAATAATAAGGAGTAGTACGATAGCAGCAGCGATGGGGAGCGTCAGCCCTAGAGCTGCTGAACCGGCGGCAACCAATGTGGCTAGAATTGCCTCGGTCGCATAGGCAACCGACGAGATGGCGTCTGACGAGAGAATTGCTAAAGCTTTCACCTTCGTCATGCGCTCTTGCTCGGCCTCAGCGGTTGGGATGGCAGAACCAATGAGGAAACGCTTCACATTATAGTTGAAGCGTCCAAGCCTGTCTCTTGGAATCTGTGTTTCTGGCGTTGCTTCAAGGAGGCCGGAGTCTACGCGTTTTAACGAGGTATGTGCATAGGTTTTGCGAACGCGCTGATCGCCGACCTTGCTGCCCTGTAGTATTTCGGTTCGCACAAGTTGGGCAGGATCATTTTCGTCGCTATCTTGCGCTGCTGCACTACCACTTGCGCCTCTGGTTGCCCAGTTTTCGCCGTCTTCTGTATTTTCACTTGCTTTTTGCAAAGAGTCTTCTTGTTCCTGATTCATTCTGAAAATTGCATCCTTGTGCTTCAATGCATATTCTATACGAGCAATGCAGCGTCTTGGAAGACGCTATCGGATATAGTATATCACTCCCCTATAGAGATGTACGCAATCATGTCGTTTTGTTCTCACGAAGCAAAATTGCTGTAACCATAGTATAAGCAAAATGGTGTTGTTTAACAAATGTTCTTAGATATATGTATGGAACAGCTTCGGTGAAAAACTGGACAGAAAGCAGAGTACCCTAGTACTAAAGGGTAACACAAGCTGTTTCTTTGCAAAGGCAAGCAAGAGGAGTATACTATGTGGCAAAGAAAATTTTCCAAAGAGGTAGACAAATATGAGTATAGCACCTGGGGGACGGTCGCTCTACCAACGTCTGCGCCGTGTGACACAGATTGTGTTTTATCCAGAACCGGAGCCTATGCCGCACACACGCACATTCTGGTGGGCAACCGGTGTAGTAGCACTCGCGGCACTTATTTTTGCGAGCTTCTACATTCTCTATCTGACGCGTCTGCAAGATGCGTATATGACGCATGCCGAAGATTTGGGCATCATGGACCAAGCTATCTGGAACACGGTGCATGGCAATGTGCTACATCAGACGCTGTGCAATACGTTGACAGATACGAACTGTTATGATGTAGATGGCATTTCACGCTTTGCTATTCATTTTGAGCCAATTCTGCTACCTCTCTCACTGCTCTATCTGGTTGCGCCTACCCCAAAAACATTGATGGTGCTACAAACGCTGATTGTGGCGAGTGGTGCGTTTCCCGCATTCTGGTTGGCACGTCTACGCCTACGCAACGAGTGGATTGGCGTGGCATGTGCGATTCTCTACCTGCTCTATCCGGCGCAACAGCAGGCGACGACGTTCGATTTTCACGCGGTTACGTTCACCGCCTCTTTCCTCTTATTTGCACTGTACTTCCTGTATACGCGACGCACCCTATGGCTGTTTGTTTTTGTAATTCTCTCAATGGCATGTAAAGAGGAGATTCCAGGTATCATTGTCTTACTTGGCTTATGGACAATGCTGTTTCAGCATCGCTGGCGCACTGGATTGGGACTGATCGTACTGGCCTTTGCATGGTTTGGGGCAAGTCTTGCAGTTGTGCATTTTTTCAGTCCTACAGGTCATTCTCTGCTTGTCTCTCGCTATTCCTATCTAGGGAGTAGTCCAAAGGAAATTCTCTCCAATGTTGTATTTCATGTCAAGACCTTACTGAAAGACCATGTATTTGAAGCAAGTCATATCTATTATCTACGCGTTCTGCTCACACCAACAGGCTATCTTGCGTTACTTGCTCCGTGGATACTAGTTCTTGCGCTACCAACGCTACTGCTTAATCTATTTAGTACAGACCCACAGATGTACAGTGGTCTTTATCAATACAATGCTGAGATCGTACCATTCCTCATTTTTGCGACTATCGAGGCTCTGTGGTTAATTCAATGGTGTGTACGCAAGATAGTGGGATATGTGCAACGACAGAACATCTCTATGCCCACAATCACATGGGCTAATGGTCGTAAATACATACCTGCGATTGAGAGGAGCGGTCTCTTAGTCCTGCTGACAGGTTACATTCTAGTGAGCGTCATACGAGCAGATGTGAGCAAGGGTGTGACTCCCTTTACGCAAGGTTTTGTCTGGCCTCAAAGCTCTGCTCATACTGCACTGGCACAGACGTTTATCAAGGATATTCCATCAACCGCCTCAATATCGGCGCAATCATCGCTCGTACCTCATATTAGTCATCGTGCGGACATCTATCTTTTTCCGTATAATGCCGCCAATGCCGACTACATCTTTCTTGATGTGACGAGCGATGTCTATCCCTTTGTGAACTCGGTAGACTATATTCGTGCCGCGAAAGAGTTATTGCTTGACGGAAAACATGGCATTGTTGCCGCACGCGATGGCTATTTACTAATTCAGCGCGGCCTCGCATCTCCTGGTATATCACCATTTTCAATGGTAGACCTGAAGGACGCACCCGATACGAGTGATGTGTTACCAGACCTACCGAGGCGTTTTTGTTCGTTTGTCAAGCAAGCACCAAAGAGCATTACGAATCCGGTGCAGGTAACATTTTCGCAGCATGTACAGGATTCTTCGGGTAGCATGAATTTGATTGGCTATTCAGCAAGTGTACCAAGTAAGCTAAGTATTTCGGCTGGCTATATCTCTTTGACAACGGACTGGGAGGTAAGCGATACGATAGAGATGCCGTTGCAGCAAATTATCTTGATTACTGATAAGTATGGTCATGAGCATCTTGCTAGCACCGATGTTCCTTCGGTCTACTGGTGTCAAACAAATACGTGGAAGCCTAAGATGATGCTTCGCATTACGAGCCGCGTCTTCTCTGTGCATGGACTTAACCTACCGCAAGGCCCTGCCCATCTCTCGTTCGCCTTAATTCCATTGCTGCAACCAGCAAATAGTCTTATGGATATCCAGGCTCGTTTACCTGTACATATCGTCAAGGCACCTAAGACAGTTACAGTGTCAAAGGGGACGAATGCGCTTGAGGTGAAAACGATGACGCTTGTATCGTAGAGATCGATTTATCGCGTCCTACTGGCGTTACGTGTAACGCCAGTAGGACACGATAAATCGATCCCTACCTAATAGCTTCTCGCTTGCGGTTAGAAGGCACAATGTGAATATCTATCGTATTGCTCAAGCGGAGCAGACGGTTGACAACGGAGCCGTAGAGAACTTCTTCCCAATGGCGTCGTGAAGGTTGCCCAACAACAATTTGTGTCACGTTGCGCTCTCGTGCGATTTGAGCAAGCCCATGAGCGATATCCTCACTTTTGATGCGAATCACCTCTGCACCGAGGTCCTCAGCAAAGAGAGCGTATTCGTTGATTTTCTGTATGTTCTCTTCACGTCTCTTAGATGCATTCGTTCCGTACCTGAGAAAGCCTGTGAGTCGTCGTAGGAAGCGGGAGGGACCTTCCAGTTCAATAGATACCGCGAGCAAATCAGCATGCAAGCCTTGCGCGAGACGGAGGGCATCGCGGATGATTTGGCGGCTCTGTGGGCGAGAATCGAAGCCGACTAGCACGCGTTCACCTGTCGTCCACGTCTCTGTAATATCATGCTCGGTCATGTACTGGCGCAACTGCGACTCTGTTTTTTCGGCGGTTCGTCTCAGTGCGAGTTCACGCAATGCTGTTAGATTGCCTTCACGAAAAAAGTTTTCCAGGGCGGCATCAATGCGTTCCGGTGGATAGATGTTGCCATGCTTCATGCGCTGCTGCAATGCGTGGGGTGCAATATCAATGAGTTCTACCTCATCGGCATCGTCAAGAACGCGATCAGGAAGAGTCTCGCGCACTTGCACACCGGTAATGTCGGCGACGCGATCATTGAGGCTTTCCAGGTGCTGAACGTTAAGGGTAGTAATCACGTCGATGCCAGCCCGCAGAATGTCCTCGACATCTTGATAGCGTTTGCGATGCTGAGAGCCTACTACATTGGTATGTGCCAGTTCATCGACGAGAACAACCTCAGGATGGCGAGCAATAATAGCGTCTGTATCCATCTCCTCCAATGTTACGCCTTTGTACGCTATTTTCGCGCGTGGAATTATCTCTAAGTCGCCGATTTGTGCCTCGGTTTGCGGGCGTTTGTGTGTCTCGACGTAC
This sequence comes from uncultured Ktedonobacteraceae bacterium, assembly GCA_964250365.1. Lineage (GTDB taxonomy): Bacteria > Chloroflexota > Ktedonobacteria > Ktedonobacterales > Ktedonobacteraceae > JBBQVS01. The sequence goes on along the minus strand of CAXUGH010000075.1, from coordinate 13,778 downwards.
CCAATTACAACATCGGTGCCACGATTCTTACGTCTATGCCCTTCCTGAAGCAGCGCATAGGTTTTGCCTGACCCTGCTACAGAGCCGAGGTAGACGCGCAGACGACCGCGCTTGCCCTCCTCCTTTTTTACAGGGGAGGGTGCGGTATCGTAGATGTCTTTATCACGTAGATTGTAGCGTTTCAGCAACGTTTCGGGGTCAGGCCGACCATCTTGCTGTTTCTGGCGTTCAGAAAATTGCTCACTCATAAGTGCGCTCTACTTTGCATTATCAAGGGCAAGGTTGAGGTTGAGAACATTGACATGTGGCTCGCCAAAGATGCCCAGGAATTTTCCCTGTGTATTATCCATCACAAGCTTCCGAACTGTATCCTGGCTCATTCCTCGCTCGCTCGCAATGCGTGGCACTTGATAGAGGGCAGCCGCAACCGAGATGTCGGGGTCGAGTCCAGAGCCAGACGCAGTAACGAGGTCAACAGGAATGGGACCAGCGGGAGCATTCGGATTTTCCTTCCGCAGTTGCGCCTCACGATCCTTTACAGATTTTATCAGTGTTGCACTCGTGGGGCCAAGATTGGAGGCCGAAGAGTTATCGGCCTCATATGGAGCCGGTGTGCCACTGGGATTGAGTGTCGCTGAGGGACGCCCATGAAAGTAACGTGGCGATGTCCAGTATTGCCCGATCAGGTCTGACCCTACGAGTTTGCCGTTGGCATAGTGTAGGCTGCCATTTGCCTGATAGGGAAAGATAAGTTGGGCTAAACCTGTAACAATACCAGGATAAATCAAACCTGTGACAATAATAAACAGCACAGTCAGAACAATGGCAGGACGAAGTTGTTTCATCTCAAAATTCCTTATGTTTGGGGGCTACCATCGAGAGAATATATGTAACTCGACGGTAGCCACGATTGCTAGCTAGCAAGATGCAAGAGAACCAGTATCACGTCAATGATCTTGATACCGATAAACGGCACGATAATACCACCAAGGCCGTAGATCAACAGGTTGCGACGCAATAGTGGACCTGCGCCAATGGCACGATAGGCGACGCCGCGCAAGGCAAGCGGTACCAGTGCAATGATAATCAGAGCGTTGAAGATGACCGCCGAGAGAACTGCACTGTGAGGCGAGTTCAGACGCATGACATTCAAGGCATTGAGTTGCGGATAGGTCACGGCGAAGGCCGCTGGAATGATAGCGAAGTACTTTGCCACGTCGTTGGCGATACTGAACGTAGTGAGGGCACCGCGCGTAATCAGCAGTTGTTTACCAACCTCGACCACCTCAATCAGCTTCGTCGGATTCGAGTCGAGATCGACCATATTCGCCGCCTCTTTCGCCGCCTGTGTGCCTGTGTTCATTGCCACACCCACATCAGCTTGCGCGAGGGCGGGAGCATCGTTGGTACCATCGCCTGTCATGGCGACGAGGCGACCACCGCCCTGTTGCTCACGAATAAGCTTCATTTTGGTTTCTGGCGTTGCCTGCGCCAAAAAGTCATCGACGCCCGCCTCTTTCGCAATAGCGGCAGCAGTAAGCGGATTATCACCTGTCACCATGACGGTGCGAATACCCATGCGGCGCAACTGCTCAAAGCGTTCGCGCATACCACCCTTCACAATGTCCTTGAGTTCGATCACTCCAAGCAAGCGAGCGTGTCCAGCACTGCCATTGCTTCCTGTTGTCGTCTCGGCAACAACCAGCGGCGTGCTACCAGCACTGGCGATACTTTTCACGAGTGCATCAAGTTCCTCGTTTTTCGTTCCTCCGTTCTCCGCAACGTAGGCGGCAACCGAGTCGCCTGCGCCTTTACGGATAGAGTACACAGTGCCGTTCTGATTGCCGTTTCTGTCTACGCCGCTCATACGCGTTTGGGCGGTGAATGGAATGAAGGTCATGGAGGCGTCCTGTTCGCGTGCCTTCAAGCCGTAGAGATTCTCTGCTAGTTCTACGATTGAGCGACCTTCGGGCGTTTCGTCGGCAAGGCTTGATAGCAATGCCGCCTCAGCAAGATCGCGCTCGTCAACGCCTTGCACTGGAACGAAGCGGCTCGCCTGTCGATTGCCCAGCGTGATTGTACCTGTCTTGTCGAGAAGTAACACATCGACATCACCAGCGGCTTCGACTGCACGACCACTCATGGCAAGCACATTACGCTGCACCATGCGATCCATGCCCGCGATACCAATAGAGGACAACAGGCCACCAATCGTGGTGGGAATGAGACAGACGAGCAGTGCGATTAACGTTGTGATGGACACCGCCTCGCCCGAATAGATGGCGAATGGCTCAAGCGTCACGACGGCAAGCAAGAAGATGATGGTCAAGCTTGCCAGCAGAATGTTCAGGGCAATCTCGTTCGGGGTCTTCTGACGTGCCGCGCCTTCAACGAGGGCAATCATGCGATCAAGAAAGGTCTCGCCTGGATTCGCGGTAATCTGTACGACAATTTGATCGGATAGGACGCGCGTACCACCCGTGACCGCGCTACGGTCGCCGCCGCTTTCACGAATAACAGGAGCGGACTCACCAGTAATGGCGGATTCGTCAACGGACGCGACACCCGCCACAACCTCACCGTCGCCAGGAATGACATCGCCAGCTTCGACCAGCACATAGTCACCTTTGCGGAGGTCAGGGGCGGCAATCTCTTGCACTCTGCTCGTAGGGTCTGCGCTGGCAAGCTTCTTGGCAAGCGTGGTTGTACGGGTACGGCGCAGTGTATCAGCCTGCGCCTTGCCGCGTCCCTCCGCCATCGCTTCCGCGAAGTTTGCGAAGAGTACAGTAAACCACAACCATATGGCGATGGCGAGAACAAAGAATGTCTCGCTAACCAGTCGCGGGTCTGCGTGAGACTGCGTGAATGTTTGAATCAGTAAGCGTACAAATTCTATAGAGGTAATGAGACTTCCCACCTCTACTACAAACATCACAGGGTTGCGTAGTTGTACGCGTGGGTCAAGTTTTTTGAACGAGTCTCCAATGGCACGGCGAATAATGGCTGCGTCAAAGATGGATGTGCCGCCTTTGCGACGCGTCTTCCACTGTTTCGTCTGTGGTGTCTGGGAATTCTCTACTACATTCGTACTCATCTTAGAATGTCTTTCCTGCTAGCATGAGAAGATGCTCGACAATGGGTCCCAGGGCATAGGCTGGGAAGTACGTCAAGGCACCGACAATGATAATCACACCAATTACCAGAGCGACAAACAGTGGTCCAGTGGTTGGGAATGTACCAAGTCCCGCTGGCACTACGCGTTTGCGTACAAGCGAACCAGCGAGAGCCATCACAGGCACGACGAACGCGAAACGTCCAATAATCATGGCAAAGGTAAGCGTCCAGTTATAAAACGGCGTGTTGCCGCTGAGACCTGCGAAGGCCGAGCCATTGTTGCCTGTTGTCGAGGTGTAAGCGTAAAGCACCTCTGACAGACCGTGTGGTCCCGCATTTGCGATAGAGTTGACACCTACTGGCAAGACAATAGCAACGGCGGAGAAGAGCAGAATGGATGCAGGCAGAATGAGAATGGCAAGTGCCGCCATCTTAATCTCCTTTTGCTCAATCTTCTTGCCGAGGTATTCGGGAGTACGTCCGACCATCAGACCCGCGATAAACACCGCTAACACCGCAAAGATGAGCATGCCATAGAGACCTGAACCAACGCCACCGAAGACCAGTTCACCAAGAGCAATATTCGAGAGCGGCACAAGGCCACCAATCGGCGTGTAGCTATCATGAAAACTATTGACCGCACCGCAAGAGGTATCAGTCGTTACATCAGCAAACAGCGTTGATTGCACGATACCAAAGCGTACCTCCTTGCCCTCCATGTTGCCGCCCGACTGAGTATCAGTGACCGATTGATTCACATTGAGCGTGGCAAGTTGTGGATTACCAACTTGCTCGGCTGGCATAACCACACAGAAACCAATAAGAAAGATGATAGCGGAAACGATCCACAATGCCCAGCCTTGCTTCGTGTTTCCTGCCATCTTTCCAAACAGGTAGAATAGGGAGGCGGGAATAGAGAAGATCGCAACCATTTCCAACATATTCGTGAACACGTTGGGGTTTTCAAAAGGATGAGCGGAGTTGACATTGAAGAAGCCACCACCGTTGGTGCCGAACTCTTTGATGAACTCTTGCGATGCAACGGGACCTTGAGCAATCACCTGTTTGAAACCATCAAGCGATGTCACGTTGGTATAAGCGTTGAAGTTTTGCACAACGCCCTGTGAGACAAGCACAAGTGCGCCAACAATAGAAATGGGCAACAGAATATAGAGAATGCAGCGCGTGATGTCAACCCAGAAGTTGCCAATATTCTGGGCACTTCTACGTGTTAGGCCACGCACGAAGGCAACTGCAAGGGCGATACCAGTTGCAGCCGAGGCAAAGTTGTGGAAGGCAAGCCCCCACATTTGCGTGAGATAGCTCATCGTCTGCTCACCAACGTAGTTTTGCCAGTTGGTGTTCGTGGTAAAACTCATAGCTGTATTCAAAGCTAACTGTGGCTCGACCGCAGTCATACTCTGCGGATTCAAAGGCAACCATTGCTGAGTACGCATTTGCAGGTAGAGTATTAGCATACCTACCAGACTGAAGAGCAACATAGCGATGGTATACGTGGTCCATTTCTGCTCTTCATCAGGGTTGACACCCGCCAAGCGATAAAAAAAGCGTTCGACAGGAACAAGGGCGGGCGAAAGCCACGTCCGTTCGCCAGCGAAAACTCTTGTCATGTACAAACCCAATGGCTTTGTAATCAGAAGAATCAGAGCCAAAAAGATTAGCACCTGCAAGGCACTACTGAGTGCTACAGGCATAGTTTTCCTCTCCTACTAGAACTTTTCTGGTGCAAGCAACGCAATCACCAGATACACAGTTATCGCTAACGTCACGATACCCACCAGGATATACTCGATAGGCGTATTCGCCATAGCTCCTCCTACAAACGGTCACAGGCTCTGGTAAAGCCAATAAGTACGAGAAATGATGCAATTGATACAACAACGATAAAAAGGTCAAGTACAATGCCGGACATAACGTTCCTCTCCAGTATGGCTATCTATACATCTCTAGGAAGTTCAGCAGAAGCGTCCTCTACGGATATTGTCTTGGCACTCTTGCTACGCTGAGCCGCTTCTGCAGCCAAGCGTATCAGAGCCTCCATCGGAAAAGGCTTTGGCAGATATGCGAGAGGATGAAATTCCGCAAGACGAGTAGGACTCACGCGCACAGCAGACATAATGACAACGGGCAATTTCTCGCCCTGTCCGTCGATGTATTGCAGACGAATATCTCCCTCGCGCTGCGCGATACGTAGCACATCCCATCCCGTCTGATCAGGGAGGTTAATATCCAGGAAGATGAGATCAAATGTATGAGAGTGTAGTTGCACAAGCGCACTCTGTACATCTGTCGCAATGCTGACGTTGTGGCCTCGCGCCTGTAGGTTACGGGACACAACATCGTACAGCCCCTCATCATCCTCGACCAACAAGATGCGTGCGCCATTCATATCGACGTTTCCCTTCTCTGAGATGGTATAGTGGTATACTTCCTACCAGAAATCATACAGCCACTTTCCTCAAAAAGGGGTAAGGGAGAGAGGCGCAACGCTCAAGAATTTCTAAAGATTATAAAAGCAGTGTATTCGCTTGCACACAATTACAAGACCACCCACAGTTACATATATGTTCCCGTTATGGGAACTCTTACGTACTACATGAGAGAGACACAACACTATTGGAGAGTGTTTGTGTAGTAGAGGATGAAACGAAACATGGCTAAAGGGTCTACGATACAAGAGGCGTCACAGACGCCACAAGGGAATGAGAATAAAGGGCAGAAGCAACAGCTTGGTGCATTTCTTTGCTGGGCCATTGTCTTTGCGGATATTGGCACATCTATTTACTATGTTCCTGGCATTCTTTATGGAACAGTGGGGAAGTTGGCGGGCTTCTTTGTATTTCTGACCATGATTGTCTTCATTTTATTGACCTTCAAGTATGTGGAGGTAACATACCGCTTCCCACAGGGCGGCGGTGTGGTTACAGTATCAGCGCAGGCATTGAACAAATGGTTTGGTGCGCTTGGCGGTATGTTTATTCTTGTAGATTATTTTCTTACCGCTACTATTAGCTGTCTTTCAGGCATATTGTATTTTAGTGTTGTTGTACCAGCACTTGGACCACAAAGGCAGTTTTTAGGATTTGGTATCAGTGTATGGATTACGCTGCTTGTACTTGTACTACTCGGCATTCTTAACTGGGTCGGGGTGAGTGAGAGCGCGAAAGTGAGCATGGTAGGAGCGGTCATCGCGTTTTTCAGCGACATTGCCATTTTGCTCACTGTTTTTACGCACATCTCCTTAGGGGATTTTCTCGCGCTCTTTCCCAAGATGTTTGTGGGTCAGCATCTGACATTCACGACGTTTTTAGCAGGCTTCGCGGGATCGTTTCTAGCATTCTCAGGATTGGAGAGTATCTCACAACTTGCGCCTGAAATGAAACTGCCACGTAGAATGGTGGGGAAGATGGCACTGTTCCTCGTTGTGATCACTGTATGTCTCACCAGTCCACTACTTACGATGCTCTCGACGTTGTTGGAACCAAAAGCAGATGTTGATCCAGTACAGTCGGCGCAACTTATTTCAATTCTCGCAGGTCGTTGGGGTGGTGCATTTTTACAGACAGAGGTTGCGATTAGTGCCGGTGCATTGCTCATCTTTGCAGGGAATACGGCGATTATTGGCTCCTATCATGTTTTCCTGGCACTTGCACGCATGGAGTTTTTTCCAGAGTTTATCACGCGTCGCAACAAGTTACGTGACACGCCCCATTACGCGATTATGCTGGCAGTGGGCATTCCAATACTTGTACTGCTGCTGGTAAAAGGAAGAATCGATATTCTCGGTGACATGTATGCCTTTGGTTTGCTGGGTGCATTTACACTCACTTGTATTAGTATGGACATTGTGCGCTATCGAACACGTAAAGAGCGGAAACAAGAACAGACACTATTGGCAGAGAATGCTGGACAACCGACAAGAGAGCAGCAATTATCAGCGAAAAATCCGTCGGAGAGCGTAGAACAAAAGGTGGAGGATCGTGCAACAGAGAATGCGACGCCAACGAATGAGAAACCGGAGGCAGAGGGAGGCTGGACACGTTCAACACTCAATTACTATCTTGGCATTTTCACAACGGTACTTGTCGTGATTGCATGGTCAACGAATTTGGTAAACAAGCCGCTTGCAACAGCATTTGGTGGCTCGGTTTCGGTGGTAGGTATGGCAATAGCGTACTATAATTACTCGCGTCACAAGAAACGTGGGCGCGTGCCAGTTATAGCAACACAGCGCGAGCAACCATTACCTGGCTCGATACTTGCGGTTCTTGCGCCAGAACCAAATCATAATAGAGCGGTTATAGACGAAGCAGTAAAGAGTAGCAAAGATTCTGTGCCAGTGACATTTTTATACATAGGAAAACGTTCATCTTCACGTTCACCAGAGCATTTCAGGGCTGTGTCACCTCATCTTGCAGACGCCCAGGCGAAAGAAGATTTCGGCATAGCCAATCACGTAGCGCAAGAGGCAAATGTACCAAGTTTCTTTGTCTATCGACATGGGCAACCAGACGCAGTACAACATGTGTGGGAGGTTGTACAGCCTTCCGATACGGTTATCGCAGCCGACAATGTTGCAAAACTCACGGATATTAAGCCCGATGAGATACGCTACGAAGAGACGGATGACGGAAGAGTGGCACACTTGCTGAAAAAGTGGTAGTTTGTTTCGCCTCAGACATCCGCATCATCAGCATTGAAACGATAGCCGACACCTGAAACGGTGATAATGAAACGTGGATGTGCGGGATCGAGTTCGATCTTGCGGCGCAACTGACCTATGTACACATGCAGGTAGTGCGCCTCTGTGCCATACCCTGTGCCCCATACTTGAGAGAGCAACATCTGGCGCGTCATGATTTTGCCGCTATTTTTAATCAATGCGGTGAGAAGGTCGTACTCCGTTGGTGTCAGCTTGACTTCGTGACCATTGACAGAGACAAGATGTTGCGCGAAATCGACTCTGAGCGGTCCTGACACAAAGGTCGAGCCTACGGAACTTTGCAGTTGGGCAAGGTGGCGCAAGGCAACACGCACGCGCGCAAGCACTTCGTCGATGCCAAAGGGTTTCGCTACATAGTCGTCGGCACCAAGATCGAGTACATGTACCTTGTCGCGCTCAGTGTCCTTAACGGAGAGGACGATTATGGGTAAGTTTGAGATGGCACGCACACGTTTACACACCTCCAAGCCGCTCATTCCTGGCAAACCGAGATCGAGTAGCATCAGGTCGGGTCGATGTAGAGTCACTTCATCCAATGCCTCTTCACCGCTTCCAACGGCAACCACATCAAAGCCGCGTGCAACCAGATTGCGCTGGAGTGCCCGCCGAATCTCCATCTCATCATCGACAATCAAAATCCGCGCATTCCCTTTGCTCATACCAGAAGCCTCGTCTTTGCTAGAGGAAGAGTGAACTGAAAGATAGCTCCGCCCTCCTTCCGATTTTCTGCCCAAATGTGACCGCCATGTGCCTCAATCAGTCCGCGACTTACCGCTAAACCAAGTCCAGTTCCCATTGTTCCTCTCTGCTTCGCACCTGAAACGCGATAAAATTTATCGAAGATGCGCTCTCTATATTCTTCGGGTATTCCAGGTCCCGAATCGGCGACGCTCACGCGAATCTCGCCATTTTGCTCGACTGCGCTTATCTCTAGCGACGATTTCTCCGGGGTGTAGCGCACAGCGTTTTCTATCAGGTTTGTCAAAACCTGATCTATTTGCAGAAAATCCAGGGGCACAGGTGGAAGATTCTCAGGTATCGAGATTCGCACCTCGCGGTCTTTCAGCACAAACTGCATATGGTCTACCACATGATACACCAAATCATCCAGCGGATACAGTTCTTTTTCGGCCTTGAGTGCGCCTCCTTCAATGCGCGACATGTCAAGAATATTCCCGACGAGACGGTTGAGGCGGTCGGCCTCACGCTCTATCGTTACCGCGAAACTGTGCCGCGCCTCGTCATCCCACGTAATATCTTTCTCTTGCAGACTATAGGCCGCTGCTTTAATAGACGAAAGAGGAGTACGTAGATCATGAGAAACAGATGAGAGGAGCGCAGCTCGCAGAGCATCGGTACGCTGCAACACCTCTATTTGCAGGCTCTCCTGCCGTAAACGGGCACTTTCGATGATGACGGTCGCTTGATCTAAAAACGATTGGAAGAAGGAAGTTTGCAGCAATGCTTGCTCCTGCTTTCCACCAACGAGCGTGTTGATAAAGTGACTCACAGAAAATGAAGTGTTTGTGTTTTGCAGAGGAGATGTATAGACGGATGATAGTAACTTTTGATCATTTCTGACGGTGGGGTCGTCCTCTACAGTTAAGCGCACAATGCCAACAACATGCGTTCCCGCTACTAAGGGAATGAGTCGAATATAGCGGCGAGAAGCAGTTACATTTTCTGTACTATGTACTACGACTTTTGATGCATACGTCGATGCTGTTCTTGACACAAGGGGCACATCATAGAGATCACGCGATTGTCCGTTCTTCATCACCCATGAGCGCATCGCCTCTTCGTCGGAGGAGGGAACAATAGAATTTTCCTCAGCCTGTACACATTCAAGCGTTGCGTGTGCGATCTCAGTGCCAGGGAGGAGAATACAGCAGTTTCGCACACCCGAAGGTGTGAAGACCTCTTCAATAGTATGTGCCACAATCTTGAGTTGATTATGCAAGTCTCCTTCGCTAGCAGTGGCACTCACAAGTTGGTAGAGTGCGTGTGCCTCGTCCTCGCGCTGTTTGGCATCCTGGACACTCTGGCGTAGACGTGATGCGATGACGCCAGTGGCAATGGCGGTTGCTAGAAAAAAGAAGAGCGCGAGCCACTCGGCAGGGTCGCTAATCGTGAATGTATAAAATGGAGGCACAAGAAAAAAGTCAAACGAGAAAAAGGCGAAAATCGCTGCCCATAATGCAGAGTAAAGTCCTCGTCTTATGGCAAGCCCCCACACCACAAAGAGATAGAGGAGAGAGATATTGCGAATACCAGAGAGGTGAAGCAAAGCAATACAAGCCGTGATAAAAAGAGTACCAAGAAGTGCAAGAAAAGCATCGACAACATAGCGTTGTCTCTTGCGTTCGGCTCTATGGTTAAGAAAGAATAAGCGTTCAAGCTGCGTCATTTACTGATTCCTGTGTAGGGGCAATAATTTATTACGCCCATTTCCTTATCACCTTGATACGATGCAAAAATCATATCAGGACCACTGGATACCCCTACGATTCATCGAGGGGTAAGGCAGACCAGTACAGCCCTTTCAGAAAATTAAAACACATGTTTCAATACAGTGTATACATGGATAGCACACCAAACACGTATCCTATAATTTCGCTTATTATCTTGTCTGACGCCTCAAATGCTGCAAAATATTATGATGACAAGCTTACCGCACTATACAATTGAATAATTTGATTCACGTTTTATTATAATGACGTTTCCACTCTGCTAAGGTCTCTTTATATCCTCGAAGAACTGGCAAGTCCGCTGTGTCAATATCAAGAGAATACATATCTCGCTCGTCGTGTTTTCCTAAGAACTCAAACCCTGCTCGTCGAAGAATATGTTCTCCGTCCTCTGTACCCGCACACGCATTTATCGTTTTGATATCGACACCACGTTTTGCCCATTCCATGAGTGTGATTTGTCCAAAGTTGCGTAAGAGGTACGATGCATAACGATGTCTTTGCTCTAATGCTACCCTTGTAGTCGTCATCATGTCAATGATAATACATTCCAATCTATGACCTGATTCAAATTGCTCGATATCATCGTTCTCAAAGAGCCATCCACGTTTTCCTTCTCTAAATTCAGAAAGGGCTTCATGGACTAATGGAACAAGATTGATTGAGGCGACGAGATTATCTTTACGGTAGAGATAGTGGGTTATCTCAGGATTGAGTTGCAGATATCGTATGCGTGCGCCTCTGGTCGCCTCTGCTCGCTTTCTTCCAAAGTTAAGAGCCGCTAGATCGATTTCATCATTGATGTCTTCGGGCGTTGCTGTACGATAGCGCAAACTCACTTTCCTTCCTAATTGAAGGAAGGTATCTATCTCTTCTGCAAGTCTATCAATGTCGGACTTCCTGTAGTATCCATACCCTCCGAGAAATGGTATTCTCTCAATATTTCTTGTTCGCAGAGTATAATTAAACTTATCTCTGTTCATTCCTAATTTTTTTTGCGCCTCTTTCGCTGTGTAATAGTATTTTGCGATTTCTTCATCTAAATTTTCGTTGCGTCTTGGCATGGAATATCCCTTCTGTAAGCAAGCTGTGATGCCAGTTTACCACAAACTTGTGGAAATCGTGTACTTTATGGAATATTCGGCTAATCCCCTTGACAAGAAGAGATTGCTTCCGTATACTATAAATGTGTAGTTTGTGTATTTTGTGTAATGTTCTAAAATGCCAGCGTGGTTGAGACGCTGGCGGAAAGAGCCTAGTTTTTGTTAAGCAACCCTAGACTCTCGCAAGGTACGATACCTGTATGAGAGTCGCCTGTCAAGCATGTCAAAGAAAGAAAGGAACATGTCTCATGACACATTCACGACAACTGTTCAAACTTGGTGCAACCACTGTGTACACGCACAGCGACGCGTTCGCCGATGGCTACGGCAACGGCTTTGTTGCGTATCCGCACAACGCACAGGAGCCGATGACCGATACCATGCTCTATGACTTGATTGCCACCAACATCTCTGATACGAGTGCGTCACATGAATGGAATGTAGGGTTTGTACTGGGTGCCATAGAAGGACTCCGCAAGGGACGCCCCGTTCCCACTCCTGAGATGAAGGTAGTGCAGTGCGGAACGGTGACTCTACGTCTCAATCACTGGCAATTTCGAGAAGGCTTCCTGAACGGGCAAGAAGACCGACAGGCTGACCTTGTCCAAGAGGAAGCCGTGCCCACCAGCATCTCGGCGCGTGACCTGCTTTCCTACATTGCTCATCGTGACCCTGCAACGGGACGCTACTCCTTAGGCAAAGAGGCACTTCGCACGTTTGAAGAAACACTTGGACAAGTCGTTGGCTATCTGTGTACTGCGCTGTTCTCAACCCTGCAAACCAATGAGCAAGCCGAGAGCGTCCCTGCTTGTTCTCAGGAGACGGAAACACGCGCAAATCCTGCTTCACAAGAAGTATAATAAAGTGACACGTATATACAGACATTGTTGTCTGTATATACGTGTTTTACGTATAATGTAATGAAGTGAGATATAGTTATCATGCAGCAAATCATCACCGCGAAACTCAAACTCATCACAACACCAGAGCAGTCTGCTCGGTTACGACAAACCCAACTGGTGTATCGTGATGCCTTGAACGCGGTGAGTCATTATGCTTTTGAACAGGGCAAAACCAGCAGCGTGACCACGCTCCACAAAGGCATGTATGCGGAATTACGTACTCACTATCAACTTCCTTCACAACTAGCCTGTAGTGTGGAACGACAGGTGGCGGCAACCTACAAAGGGTTGTGGACGAAGCTGTTGAAGAATATCGAGCATCGGCGCAAGAAGATTACCAAGAAACGCTTCAAGGGTTTGGACAAGCCGCCGCACTACACGTCCCCCACCATGCAGTATACCTACGAGCGCGATTACACCTTTCAGTGTGACAGTCGGGTGAGTGTCGGCACCCTCAATGGACGCATCCACGTTCCCTATCAGGGCTATGACAAACACGTCGCACTCATTCGACAGGGAGCCAGCATCGGGGACGCCAAACTCTGGTATGACCAACCCAGAAAACAGTTCTATTTGCTCGTATCTCTCTCCATTGAGGTAACAGAGCCAATCTACGAGCAATTTACGGAAGTGGTCGGTGTTGATGTGGGCATTCGCTATCTCGCTGTGACCTCGACTTCGACAAGCAAGGCAACTTTTCATTCTGGAAAACGAGTTCGACACAAAGCCAACCATTATGCACGATTACGCAAACGCTTGCAGAAAAAAGGCACTCGTGGCGCGAAACGTCGTCTTCGACGAATCGGGCAACGAGAGAGACGGTTCAAATTGCAAGCTAATCACACCCTCGCTAAACAGATCATCACGCAACATCCACACACCCTTTTTGGGCTAGAGAACCTCACCGATATCCGGGAACGAACAAAGCGCAAGAAGCGCAGACGCACAAAGAACGGCAAAGGCACGGAGCCTGTGTCTGCAAAGGCACGGAAATCCAATCGGGTGTATTCGCAGTGGTCATTTGCTGAATTACACGCCCTCATCAGCTACAAAGCTCGGCTCTCGGGATCGCTTGCTCTCAAGGTGGATGCGGACTACACGTCAAAAGCGTGTCCGAAGTGTGGACATACCGCTGATGCGAACCGTCCCCACAAAGGCTTGCTCTTTGTGTGTCAGCAGTGTGGGTACTGCTTGCATGCTGATCTGATTGGCGCGAGAAATATCACGATGAGAACGCTCCTGGTTCGGCACGACTGGGCTAGGACGGGACGCTTGTCAATCGTCCCTGATGCCTCGGACAGTGAAGCTAAAGCGGCACGTCTGAAAAGATATGCCGAGTTGCGGTGGAGTCCAGAGGTGACTAGAAAAGCCTTCGCTCTCTGAGCGGGGGTCGTTGACATCACATCTATATCAATAAGTGTACATGACAGCGGCTCTGCCCCTGTCA
>CAXUGH010000074.1:15150-18507 GCA_964250365.1 uncultured Ktedonobacteraceae bacterium | reverse complement strand
GTCTCCAGCATCTTCTTCGGCGGCGGCACGCCCTCGCTGATGGCGCCGGCGACCGGCGGTGGCCGCCGCGATGCCAGCGCCGGGCCCGGGGCCATAGCGCCCCCCCCCCCAGGCCCCCACGACCCCCCCCCGCCCCCCCTTCCGGGGGCATTCTTTTTTTTTCTTTTGCACTACTAAGCAAGCTTGTGATTAGCTGAGAAGCGTTTGAATAGCCTCCATTGCTATAACCGAAGCCTCAGTACTAATCCAGTTCTCTGTTCCCTTATAAAGTTGATAGTTGTTAGTTACTTCGTACATCCAGCCAGCGACAGGCGTTGGGAAGAAAGAGCTTTTCGCCACTTTAATCAGGCTAGCCTCAAAGTCGGTATAGCGATTATTGAAGATCGCGTTAGCCTCGTGAACTGCCTGAAGAATTTCGAGTTGGCGCATCTCTTTACGGCTCTTATCAACTGTACCGCTATCGAGCAAGAGTTTGAAGTAGATGCCACCATTTTGCATATCACGTAGTCCAGTAGCTGGATTAGACACCGAATCAAGAATGTCTTTTGCAAGATTAAGGTAGGTATCATTGTGTACATAGGCACCGGTCTTGAGCAAGGCATCCACCTCCTGACCAGTTTCGCCGCCTTTGGCCTCCCAATCCGAAATTTGTCCCTGACAGACAATGCGTGCAAACATGTGATACTTGGTTACATAAGCTTGCTTAATGACTGTATCTACTTCCTGTGAGCCTATTTGTACCCAATCCGGCTGGTTGAAACGTGTTCCTGCGTCCAGCAGTGCCAAACCGTTCTCTAAGCTCTGGTCTACACGGTAGCCGTCTGGACACGACGATGAATTGTCGGCAGTCGATGTAACCACTCTGGCATGAGCAACTCCCTGATTCGGGTCAATCGCTTTAGCGATATAGGTTGCCCAGTGCTTCATTGTGTTTGTCCAGATGGTGTTATCGTCATATTGGGCAAGCCGCTGGAACATAAAGTAAATCCAACCTTTGGCGTCGGTGGAACCTTTCGAGTGGTCAGTTGTGGCCCATTCAGCGTAGACGATTGGTTGTAAGCGGGCAAGATTGGCCTTCATTGAGGTATCGCCGGGATGTCGTGCCTCGTACCAGACCATATTTTCATAGACGCGGATATCGTTTTGTCCATCGTGCCCCGTATTTTGTTGATTAGTGGGATCATCGCGGTACCAGTTAATCCGAATACCTGTGCCATATTTATTCGTAGAGCCATAGCCATACTGGTTGATATCGCCAAGTGCCTGCACGACCATTGAGTCCAATTGTGGGTCGGATACTGGTGTACCTGCTAGCGATGTACCCCCTGGCGTACCATTTACTACAGGCTTTGGTTTCAGCTTGGGAGCTGGTTGTGTCGTGTTGCCAAAAAGCGAACATCCGCTGACTATTATACATAATAATAGCAGTGGGAAAGCAAGAAAGAAATTTTTTGGGTGTATTTTCACTGTCAACCTCATATCCTAATTATAGTAGTGAAAGCGAGAATAAAACTGTTCATTAACCTATGACGTTAAGAAGAGAATCGTGGTAACATGCCTATTACTCTTATAATCCCCCCAACATGGGAACGAATTCCGCTACAAATTTTAGACGATGAGGATGAGCAAAACGTTCCTCTGTACAAATCTAGCAATGGACTCCGACAAGGAACTTGTTCCTTGTCGGAGTCCATTGCTAGATTTGTACAGAGGAAGATGTATGAAGAGATTATGCTAGTATTCTCGGCCTCTGGCATCCATCGCGGAGGAACATGGGCAGACGTGAAGACGAGTGTAGAACTCCGCACTTGGTGGTCGTTATGTTTGTGTTGTTCGACGAGATGACATACCAACCATTTGCTGTGCGTCCCTGATTGCCGATTTGGTAAGTTGGGTTGCTATCTGTCTGGTTTTGGAACAGACCAACCGCGATTCTGTAAGAATTCGTGTTCAATCCGCTAAAGGTGAAGCTCGCGCTTTCGGTTGTGGTCTGTCCTGGTGCCCACGCATTTGGATTTGAGCCGCTAAACCACTGCTTCTGCACGACATTGTTTGAGCTGTCGAGTAGGGCTATTGCGACATAGGCGTGTTTGTACAGGTAGGTAACGCCCTGATTGTTCCACGAGAGACTAATCGTTGTCGGTTGATTATTGTTGATCGTTGTTGGTAACGTTGCATTTTGCAGTACAAAGTCGTAACCCATATGATTTGCAAGGTCGCGGATGAGTGTTGGTTGTGCCGCAAGCATCACTTGAGCATCGTTATCCCATTGTCCCAAACTGATGTAGCTTGGTTTGCCTGTTTCCACTTCCTGGCGTAGCTTGTCATCGCTCCAGTAGCCATTGTTGTTGAGCCACTGGTAGCTGCCGTAGAACTCGAAGACGGAGGGTGCTTTACCATTAGCAGGTGTAAGCTCGCTACCCGTAGAGTCTACCATCATGCCGTCGCGCCGCATTCCGACACCGTTGTTGACCGCCCAATCGTAGACACTATTATAATCGGGCATGCCCCAGGGAACGATGAGCTGCGTATGCTGAAAGGCATTTCTATACATCTGGATATGCGTCTGTACGTCTGCTGCTGAAAGAGCGACTGAGGGCGAGATACCGTACACATGCTGCTCTCCCCAGTTGCCATAGGAGCGGATATCAATGTACGCGATGTGTGGGTTGCCATCATAGCGTTGTGCAAGAGCGGCGAGGAAGTCACGTACTTTTTGCAGGTAGATTGGGTCATTCCAGACGGGAACATACTGCACACCCTTTAGACCACTTACATCATCATAAGAGTTGGTGCGAACCGAGGCGGCACCATCACTGAAGACCCATGAAGGCGTCACGTAGGTCGTCGAGGAGGAGCTATCGGCGTTCATGACGCCGAAGGCGAACTGCTTGCCAACCGCAACCCACGAGTTCAGGTCATAATCGATCATAGACCAGTTGTAGTGTCCCTCGGTTGGCTCAATGTCCGACCAGTCGTAGCGCACATAGCCGACGCTGCCATAGGCAAGTGTAGCCGCAGATTGCTGCGAAGGCGAACCGTAGAGAACCCAACCCTTACCGGGGTTTGTGAGTACATTGGTACTGGTTTGGGGGGTCGTAGTATAATGAGATTGTAAGCGAACAGTGCGTCCCTTTGGTCCCTGGGCAGAGGCAAAAGGAAGAATGATACTAGTCGCAAGCAAAAGTAAGATGAATGTCATAACGCTGCTGAAAATGCGCGTCCGATGGGTCCTAGTCAATGAAGTCATGTGTTACCTTCTCCTCACAAGAGAGATTGACAATTAAGAATGTTCTCTGTTGTTAATTGTCGGCATACTTGCTCTCTTCATTAGGGAAATGTGAACAGTTTTTCATT
>CAXUGH010000074.1:5297-15050 GCA_964250365.1 uncultured Ktedonobacteraceae bacterium | reverse complement strand
CATTTTATACACAATGAAAAACTTTGCCTGTCTCATTGAAATGGAGCGTAACGTGAACCTGACGATACACGCTGGTCGAATTGTTCCCTTTGTATAGTTTTACCTCTATGGTGGTGGTATGTGTAGAACTAGTGGGAACGAGAATTGGTTGCTCCCATGTCTGTTTCGGAACAAGAGCAATAGAAGGCCATACCACCTCTCGCACAGAATTGACGCTCAAGGTTGCATGATAGGTGACGGATGTTAGCTCGAAACTGCGTATCCCTAGATGCACAATGCACTGTTGTTCGGATTGAGCAGGTGGCAGCATCCATAGTTGCGTAAAGCCTGTATGGGGTTGTTGCGTGACTCCATTCGTGGCGTACACGAGTGCGACAACAACGAGGAGAATGGCAAGGCTGAGAACTACGCCGCCGCGCAGCACAGAAATTATTGGTAGGGACCGCTTTATCGCGTCCTTGTCGGCACCTCGATTGCTGATAGGACGCGATGAAGCGGTCCCTACCTCGTCTCTTCTCAGTAATGGTACGAGTAGCGCAAATAGCAAGGTAAAGCCGCCTAAGAAAATCACCCATGACTCTGCACGTAGCCCTACTGGTAAAATGTTCAGTAGGAAGCCTCCCATAATATCGAGCGTTATGCTCAAGCCAAGACTAAACAGAATACGGTGAAACCTGCCAAGTGTGCGCTTGAGGGCTATCATCTCTATAAGCACATAGCCAGGAATAAAAAAGACAAGCGGCAAAGCCAGCACAGCGCTAACAAGAGATACGCGTGTCGGCAGAAATGCTCCTACAATATTTAACGACGCGATAGCTATAGCCACGAACATGTCGCTATTTCTTCGGTGCATTGCTCAATCCTCCTACATCGTAGATAAGAATATCTCCACTATCAAAAATGCGATTTATCTGCGGTGCAGCATTGAATTTCAGAAACGCTTGTGCCGGAATCGGCGTTTTATGATGATAGGCGTCCGGCTCATCCATTTCATAGTAGTAACCAAGCAGAGGAAGAGTATGTGTTAAGCGCATGTCGGTTACAAGGTAGCGTACCTGTGCCTGCTGTATCTGTGTAATATCGTCGTCGCTCAGTGTTGGGTCGAGAAAGACCGCCGATAAATCTATAGTATCTTGAATAGATGTAACGATACGTTGGTTGCCGTAGGTTCCCATGATAACTTGATTGATGCGATCCGCCGCGAAGCGATTATCCGATTTCAGGTAGTTCTGTGACCAGAGTGCCGCCTGCACTCCTTGTGGCTCAATTGAGCGGTTGTCGGCGGTTGCCTCGTATGGACCGGGGAGCAGGGCTGAGGCCGGTCCATCACCGAGTACAATCCCGCCAATAAAGACCAGCGACATAGCTCCCACGAGCACACAGAGCGTAAACCAGCGCAGACGCTGAATAGGCCAGAACTGGACGACAAAAAGCGCGAGTACTAGCGCGATGGGAATAAAGAGAAAGGCCGCCGCTCTATCCGCGACCTCCGAGCCAGAATTTGTTAAGCGAAACGCTTGGCTCACAGGATAGAGCAACGAGAACAGACCAAGCGTGAGCGCAAGCGCGTTGGAACGCAACCGTTGCCACAGACAGAGCAAACCGAACGGCAGACTGAACACGATAAGAGCCATCGTGACTATTGTCAATAGTCGCTCCCAGAGTGGTGTCGGTGGACCAGAATAGTTTATAAAAAGCTGCTTTGCCGCTCCTGTACCAGTAATAATGTGCCCAAACTCCGCGAAGGCTTGACCCATAAACGAGGAGAGATAGCTGATGACAGGATTATCTACGCGCAGAATGCTGAGAACTGAGGCAGTTATGCCTATACCTGCTGTAAGCAGCAGAATTGACCGATAGAAAGGAATGAGGCGTTTGCAGGTGTACGTGATCGCCCACACCGCAAGGATGCTTTCAAAGAAAAAATCCGTGACATGATGAGTGAGAACGACGGCAACCAGCACAAACCATGTGAGTATTGTGACCCAGCGTAAATTGTTGTTCAACCCCCTCCGCAGTTCGTGCGGAAAGTGTATCTTCTCACTGAAGACTTTGAACTGCATCGGACGAATAGAGACCTTTTGATGTGGCGACAGTGAAAAGAGCATAAATATCGCCAGCGGAAGCGCAAGCGACTCGTAGCCATACTGGGCATCGAAGAAGAGAAAATGCGGATTTATCATGTACAAAAGCGTTGCGAGGCTTGCGGCGCGTGGCGATTTGAGAATTTGCTCGTTGAGCGCGAACAGGGCTAACACCATGAGCAGACGTGCCACGCCAATTACAACTAGACTTGCATGAAAGTTGCTCAATCCGCTTATTGTACTGAATGCGTTGGTGACAATCTCCAACCCCGGATAGTACGGGCTGACAGGTAGCAACGAGTTGGGCGTGAAGAGATGTCCGCTATACGCAATGTCTTGCAGTGTGCGCCAGTGTAAAAACTCATCAAAGAAGGTGAAATACAATGGATTGGCTATGACCTTCACAAAATAACAGCTTACGCCGAGAACACTGAGAAGCCCGATGCGTTCGCTACGTGTCGTGGTGGGTAGAAGCAATCGTATTGCTATCGGAGCGAACATCAGAAGCATAGCGGACAGGAATAGCGCGTTAATTCCTGCTCCGCCTGCTCTCGCTCGTGTGAAGGCATACGCGATTACAAGAAGTCCTGCCGCGTTCGTGAGTGCCAGTAGCGAGACCCATTCAAAAGATGATAGCGATATCCGGGAGACGGCGCGGCTCTGTACTCCTCCTTTTTCGGCTTCGGTATTGCTGGCAATACGTAGCAGGTTTTCAATAAGCTGCTGTAGAGGCCGAGGCAAACTTCTCATTATTCTGTTGTTGTTATATAGACTAGCCGTGCGAGGACTTATAAAACTCATCGGAGAGGCACTTCCTGATATACTCTTTCAGCAGATACTGGCACAGCTTTCCGGCTTGGCACAGCACGTTCAAGATGCAATACATCAAAGTATACCTGTTCGATGCGAGGCACCACCGTTTGAGCCTGAAAGAGTGCAACACGCTGTAGTGCCATATTACCCATAGTAGCGCGACGAGTAGGGCTTGCCAGCAAGTCCTGCATTGCCTGTCGTAAAGCTCGCACATCTCCTGGAGGAACTAATAGGCCGCTGACTTCATCCTCGATGATATCGGAGAGACCACCGATGCGTGACGCAATCACGGGACGCCCCATTGCCATTGCCTCCATCGCTACTGTTGGGCAGGGATCGCGCCAGATTGAGGGCGCAACGGCAAATACACATCGCCTCCACGCGCTCATCACAGCGTCATGAGGCCACCCTGGTAGCATCAGCACGTTCTCAGGAATGTCTACTCCCAGATCATCACACGGCCTGCCGATGATTACGAGCGGAACAGGACTTTTCATTGCCGCATACGCCCTGAGAAGAACGCCGACGCCTTTATCGCGTTTGACATCACCAACGAAGAGAATGAAATCGCCTTGTGGCAGTTGCTCCAAAAGGGGAGAGTCGTCGCATCTCTGCTCGCTAATATCGTCGGGAACGAAATTTGGAAGCACGCGATGAGGCACGTGTCTATGTGTTAATCGTGTGCCGCGTGCGACGGAGTAGCTCACAGGGAGAAACATATCCACTAACGCATTCTCTAGTTTGCTGCTTGCCCAGTTGGTTAGCACGGTGGGAGTCCCTTTTGCCGTGCCATAAAATTCGCTGGCGCACTCTAAGCACTTTAAGGGCGTGGGACCTGTACACTGCTCGCCTCGATAGGTGAGCCGCTTTTGCACACAGACAAGACTATAATCATGAAGTGTGACGACTAACTTGGCCTTGCTCCATGTCTTGAGCGGCAACATCGAGTGAATAATCCAGTTATGGGCGTGAATAACGTCTGGCTGCTCTTCCTGAATAACGCGCCGTAGTGCTAGCACGAGTTCAGGGTCGGCGAATGGAGGCGCGAATTGTCTATCTGAATAGCTGAACAACATGCCTAGCCTCTGTACGCTGCTCCGAATACGATGTACGCGGACGTCCTCGTCAAGCTCAAACGTGAGCGTATCGTGATGTTGTAGCGTAGCAACCGAGACACTATGACCGCGCTGGACAAGCGCGATGGCAAGATTGCGTACATGACGCTCCTCACCGCCAATAGTAGGCGGATAGAATTGTGCTAGCATTAGAATACGCATACGTCCTCCCTTTTCCTCTGCGAGCTTTTTACGCAGTCTCTATAGACCGCTTCGACCCGTTCCGCACATTCGTCCCATGTTGGTAAGGCGAAATGAGACGGAGGAGTAAGCGGCTCCTTAATCTGATGCAGAATGGCGTTTGCCACCTCGCGCGGTGTACTTCTCAAGGGAATTTCACGTGCCAGACCTTGTGCAGCGATTTCGTGAAGGCCAGATGTGGCGGCGACGACGACGGGACGCCGTAGTGTGAGTGCCTCCATCACGGCTACCGGATGTGCTTCATACTCACTTAATAGAGCCACTACTGTCGCGCTTGAAAGCGTCTCTGCCATTCCGCGACGGTCGGTCGCAGGAACCGAGCGAATGTCTACGTAGTCGCTCACGCTTGTCTGCTGTGCCAGTCTGCGTAGCTCGTCCTCATAGGGACCTGTGCCGAGAATGAGCAGACGTGCATCTGGACGTTGCTCACGAATTGCTGGTAGTGCTGTGATGAGATTTTGATGTCCTTTGTAGCGTTCCAGGCGACCAGGGGAGATGATGAGCGTATCGTTGGAATTCAAGGTGCGTGGCGTTAGCGCTGGAAAGGTCGCTCCACCATTTGCTATGACGACGAAGCGTTTGCGCGAGAGGCGTAATAGGCTACGAAAGTAATCTGCCTCGAAGTGCGAGACGCCAATCAGTTTTGCCGCACCTCTATAGAGCGGACGTTGCAGCGTCCATTGTATATCGCGGATAGCGGTTCGCAAGCGCGAGGAGTTGCCGCCAGTGTGAAAGGTGACGACATACGGAATACCTGCTTGTCTGGCGGCGAGCATTGCCATCGGTGGCACAAGAGTATGACTACCCTGACAATGCACGATGTCCCAGTTGCCTTGCGTGATAAGTGTATGTATTTCTGGGGCGATATAGTAGTCACGTTCCGCAGGCCAGTAGGGGACGCGTCGAATATGCATGCCCTCTATGGTTTCTTCGCGTGGTAGCAGCGAATGAGTGTCGGTTGTTCGCTGTCTCGTGGTGACGATAGTGACATCGACGCCACGCTGCACGAGTCGCCGTCCGACCTCGTAGACGTGCGTTTCGATGCCGCCCATAAACGGAAAATAGCGTGCTGTTACCATGAGGACACGCAGCGGCTGTGTTGTGTTTCCCATTCCTTCTATCCCTTCCATCTTCACCTTTGAATAATTCCCCTGATGAGTATAGCAGAAATTTTGTGTTTTCCTAAAAAGGGTACCAAAGTACCTCACCATACGAAAATCGTCATGCATACTTCTTCAATCGCGGCGGTTTGAGCCGAAGCGGAGCGGTTGGTTGTAGTGCGCGTATGCCTGACGATGAATTTTCGATGTGTTGCAATATGCTTACACCTGGATAGCTTTGCGCGATGCTGGGCATCGAGACCGTCTCAACGAGCCAGATAGCCTGTATCTCCTGCGAACTGAATTCGTCCTGCTCCGACAGCGTTTCTTTTGACCACACTGCTCTGTAGACCGTGCGGAACATGAATATAGCTTCGATGGCAATAGCTGCAACCCAGCCAAAACTTAATCCCGATAGACCACCGAGGTAAGCACCCAGTATGGCGGCAAGCACTTCAAGAATGCCGCCAGGGAGAATGCCGAGAATTGCATTACCTACACGGTCCTGAATACGACATATTGAGATATAGTGATTTTTTATGATCAGCGGAAAGGCGGCAAGGGCGAGTATGCGTAGACACCATGCGGCATTAGCAGCGTATGAGGCACCAAAGAGACTCAGCACCTGTTTCGCTCCAAACTGTAGCACAATATTAGTGAGAACGCCTGTGAGGACCGCCAGTCCTATTGTGACGCGTGCTTTGTGAGCAAGTGATGATGATTGCGCCGAGTTCATCGCGTGTAGCACAGTAGTCAACGCGCCAGGAATGATAAACACGAAGCTGACCAGCATCCACGAGACATAGAACCATGCATTCATCTGTGCCGAAAGCAGGGCGGTAACGACAATTGGCAACACCTGCGTCGGGAATTGGAGCGTGAGATTCAGCAGGTGATGCTGAATTGCAGCCGTGCCAAGTTTGCGAAGTAATCCCCACTGTGGAAAGTATCGTCTGAGAGTTGCCCCTTTTTTGCATACAACGGGAATGACCAGCACTACTATCGAGAGCATGTTAGAGATTGCCCACGTTGCGTAAATGGCGACACCGAGGTTGCTCGACAGCCACTTCCCGACGAAAAAGAGCGTGACTAGCTTAATCAGCGCAAACAGCGTGTTACGCCAGAGTTGTAGACTTCCGCGTAATATGCCAATCAGTGCCTGATCCAGTACAAGCGTCACTCCATTGAGGCTGACGCCTAGCCCAAAGATGAACACGTTCATACCGTCCGCTCGTAGTGGACTGAAGTCGGCAATAAATGAAGGGCTAACGAGCGCAAAGACGATGCCGACAAGAATACCAACACTTCCTACCATAAGCAATGCTGTGCTGATCAACGATGCCTCGCGTCCGGGTTGTCGTGGCAGTTCGGTAATGAGCAGTGTTCCCAGTCCCAGCACACAAAAACTGCCCAGTAGCATCATTGCCGATAGAGAGGCAGAGGCGATTCCTATTGTCTCGGTTGAAAAATGACGTGCCGCGATCCACCAATACACAAAGCCGAGGCCCGATGTTATCGCCGTCGTGCCAACCAACGAACCCGCGTTGACGAGCATGACGCTATTGGTTTTTAGCCACTGAAAAAGAGAGTTCACTATGCTCTTACTGCGCTTCCTATAGAATAAATTTCTCTTACAATTTCAATTTTGCTTTGTCACTGAAGGTGACAAAGCAAAATTGAAATTGTAATACAAGATTTTATGCGTTTTGTGGTTGCGTATTTCGTGAGAGCGCACCCATAATGTAGCCGAAGGCAGTTGTCGCAAAGCCAGCGACAATTGCTCCCGCTCGTTGTAGACCTGTTGCGTCTCGGTGCAGAAGGCAATCGGCAATACCGCGTAGCACTCCTAGCGGGAGCAGCGTGAGCGTGTATGAACTCTCGGTTGAGAGGCTGTCTTGCACACCGACGTAGCGCGAGATGATGGCCTTCGAGAAGCCTTCCGCGTAGCAACGCGAGAGGAAGTATTTCCAGGTCGCACGATGCGTTGGTATGTAGTGGTGAATGTTGACGCGCGACTCGTAGAGAAACTTTTTATCGGGCCAGTGTTGTTTGGCGCGAATGCACAACTCCGTCTCCTCACCGCCAAGCACCTGTTTACCAACGTGCCCGATGTCGCTCCTGAACGCTCCCACCGTCTCGAATACTTCGCGGCGTACACACATGCAGCCAGCCCAGAGGTTGCGTACCTCAACAGGTCGGACAGATGCCGGTTGATAGGAACAGCCAAGCACCCAGTAAAACTCTGTAGGAAACCATGCGGGACGTTGTTTCTCCCACTGTGGTTGCACACTGCTTCCTGCTCCCATAACCATTGGGTCTGTGCAACAGTCACTAAGCTTTTCGAGCCAGTCGGCATTGGCGATGGCATCGTCGTCGAGGCAAGCGATCAAATTGCCTTTTGCCTCCGCAACACCCGTGCTACGCGCTCCTGATATTCCTTTGGGTCCCGTGTTCTCTACGACGGTGGCTCCTTCGAGGGAAGCGCAAGCGCGTTCAAATAATGCCGGATTGTAGTCAATGACGACGATGATTTCGCGCGGCGACACATGTTGTCGCTGAATGGATTGCACCGCCAATACGAGATTTTGCCAACGCGCCTCCGTATAAGCACAAATAACGACTGAAATATCTACTGCTATCTGAACCGCCACTATCTTCCTCCTACCACTAAACCTGAACGGACGCGCACATTGCTTCGCTCGTGCGCGGACGCGATAAATCGGGTCCCTACGATTTCCTCGTAAGAGATGTACCACGTCGCACTACTTGCCATACAGGAGTTCGCATACGTGCATATATTGTAGAGAGCGTATAACTGCTCTTTCCTGTTAGAAGAGCCTCAAACTCGGAAATGCTTGTTGTTGCTTTGACCATCAGGCGTGTTAATGCGAAGAGATTTGTTGTTTCGACATTCATGCTGTGTTTGACCGCGCAGGCCGATGTATAACCGGCAGCTTGCACAAGTCTTTGTGTTGTCTTTGTGTAGTATCCATAGGGATATGCAAAACTTTGCACTTGTTGACCAAGCGCATCTTCTAGCATGCGTTTGCAGGTGACAATCTCGCTTCGCGCCTTCGTCAATGGAAGCACATCGAGTTGTGGGTGCGTGTGTGTATGTCCTCCACATTCGATGCCTGCTGCCTGTATCTCCGCTATCTGTCGCCATGAAAGCATGAGTCGTGTTGCTTCTCCCTCATGTGTAAGCCAGCCGCAGGTGCCTCCGACAAAAGAGGTGGTAATGTAGAGCGTTGCGCCAAATCCGTAACGTGCAAGAATGGGCAAAGCGTCTGTGTAGAAATCAGCCATACCATCGTCGAACGTTAGAATTACGAGCTTCTCTGGTAACTGTATCGTTTTCTGCGTAAGTGACTCTACCCATTGCGTTACGGTGACGGGCGTGTAGCCATGTTCGTGCAGGTACGCCATTTGTTCCGCAAAGTGTGTAGGAGAAACGGTGAATTGCGCGAATCTTGGATTGATGCTGCATGAAATACTGTGATACATGAGTATCGGTATCTTCTTTTCCATGTTAGCGTATCGCCCTCTTCTTCATGCTCGTATACACCAGAATAGCTTCATCGCTTTCTGCAAGTGGAAGCCTGGGAAGCGATGTGCGACGCTCTTTGAGAATTGTTTTGAGGACGCGCCAGCCGTCGCGGAAGGTGCGTAAGTTGCTCTCACCATGTACGCGCGAATACTCGAAGCTAGGAACCTCGACGATTTTGAATTTCGCTTTATGCATGCGTAGGTTCAGCAGCGTTTCTATCTCGAAGCCATCGCAGTCAATGTTGATTTCGTCGAGGCAACGTTTCCAGAAGGCGTTATAGCCATAGCAGAGATCGCTGAATTGTGTTGTAAATAAGATGTTGACAAGCGTGCCGAGCAAGTAGTTGCCGGTCTGTCGTAGCAGCGTAATATCAGTGCTACCACCGCCACGAATGAAGCGTGAACCCTTTGCGAAGTCACTGCCCGCTACGAGAGCGTCAACGAAGTGCGGTATCTCTGTCGGGTCCGCTGAGCCATCGGCATCGAGCATCACAAGAATATCACCTGTACAGACAGCAAAGCCTGCACGTAAGGCATCGCCCTTGCCCTTGCCTGTTTGATGTACTATACGAATGTTTGGAAGTAGTTGCCGCGCAACTTCAATAGTATTGTCTGTCGATTGTCCATCCACAAGCACAACCTCAGAAACGGTTGATGGAATATATGGTAGGACATGACTTAGATTTTTGGCTTCGTTACGTGCGGGAACGACGACACTAACACGTGGATATGGTTGTTCGGCAACACCTATACTGGCAGACCATGCTTCTTGTTTTTCCTCCATGAGGCAACCCCTCCCTCACCACTTTCTACAGAGATAGCTTCTGCCATCTCTACCATAAATATGGAAAATCCTATCTATGTGTCATTATACATGGAGGTAAAAATGTACTT
>CAXUGH010000074.1:0-5197 GCA_964250365.1 uncultured Ktedonobacteraceae bacterium | reverse complement strand
CTACGAGAGAAGGTCGAAGCTGAGTTTGAGGGCAGTATCAACTTTGGTTAGTTCATCGGCAGTGATAGAGCCGCGACGACGCAACAGACGCGACTTTTCAATAGTCATGACCTGTTCGCACTTGACATCGGTAAAATTGGTCAAGCCGTTCTCCTCGGTGGGAGCGATGCGTACATGTAGGGGAAGTTCGCGCTCGGTACGGCTCATAGAGGCGACGATGGTCAGGGGATACGCGGGTGATGCGTTCCCTCGATCATTTTGGATAATCAAAGCGGGTCGAGTACCTTGTTGCTCAGCACCTCGACCGGGGGACCAGTTCACGTCCCAAATCTCGCCGCGACGAGGGTTGGCTGGTGCCTCATGTTGTCTATGGCTCGGCTGTGTCTGCCTGGCCTCACTATTCATTCAACCCTCATACCTTACGCAACCATACCTTCATTGCCAGCGTGAAAAAAGAATTGGGCTTCTTCAAGTGTGTCGGGGATTGTGCTGAGATAGGCGTAGGCTTCGTCGAGCGTAGAATTGAGGGATGAGAGGGCTTGTTCGCGTCTCGTAGTAATCGCTGATTTGAGTTGCTGATAATTATCTTGCCGCATAAGTTCCATAATTGTCTCCACGATATCTCCTAACGATGATTCTAGTTCAACTGCTAGAGCCTTTAGCTCTTTATGTTGCGTCGAGGGGATTTGGATTGATTTTCGGACGAGGTTTTCATGACGATAAAGATCGGTATGAATGACAGCCATGAAGATGCCTCCTATTTACAAGATGACTCTTATCTCTTCTCTCTCCATTGTACTTGCCTTATCGCCAATTGTCAATAAAGATTACGGAAAATGTAAAAATTTATCCCAATGGTAGTGCCAGGAAAAATGTCGTACCCTCTCCTTCGATACCGGCACTCTCAGCCCAGATTTGTCCATGCATTGCCTCCGCAAGTTGGCGACAGAGGTATAAACCGAGTCCAGCACCACGTTGCATGCTGTTGATAGCACTTTCCAAACGTCCAAATTTGGTAAAGAGACGACTCATATTCTCTTGTGCAATGCCCTTTCCCCAGTCGCGTACTCCTAGCAAAACGAAGTGTGCTGCGGTTGATGTGGCTGGAAGTGCTACTTGTGCCGTGTGTAAACGCTGTTCCACACTATCGCGTTCAGCATTCGTTGCTGTGATTGTGACATTTGAGGACAGTGCATACTTGAGCGCATTGCCCACCAGATTGAGTAAAATCTGTCGTAGGCGCAGGTCGTCGGCCTGAACATACAGATGCTCGTCAATGTCCGTCTGTAACACCCGTTTCTCCATTGAAAATGTCGGTTCGAGAATTTCCACAACGTGACGAATTGCCAGGGGTAAATGAACACGCTCGATTTGCAGGTGCATACGCTCATAATCAATACGGCTGGTATCCATGACGTTGCCGAGAAGCAGTACCAGTTCTTCACATGCATGGCTTGCGAGGTCCACAAAATGCTGCTTTGTCTCGTCGTCGAGCGTTTTTGCATATGTAGTGAGCAATTCAAGGTAGCCTTGTACAGCCGTGAGCGGAGTTCGTAACTCATGCGAGGCAACCATCAGAAAGTTGTTGGTGAGCTGTTCAGATTTCTGAGCCTCTCGTAGTGCCTCCTCTAACTGCGCGTAGAGACGCGCATTGCTCAGAGCAATACCTGCCTGTACAGCAATCTCTTCGAGTAGTGTCAAATGCCGTGAAGTATATACGTTACATTGATAACTTTGTGCGGAAAGAACACCGATTAACTCATCGTCGTAGAAGATAGGCACAAACAGCAGCGATTGCGAAGGGCGATTATTGCCGAACACATCTCTTTTTTTCTGTTCGGAAGTACGTTCCGTTTGATTAGCGAATGCATTATATTCTTCAGCCGTTCCAAAGGAGTAGGTACGCATTTCTTTGGAAAGAAGCTTATCAATCCATAGAGGAATCGAAGCATAGGGGAAAGATGGGTATTTGACGCCTTCGTCGATGAGGAAGTCCATTGTCATAGTTCGCTCTTGATAGTTGTAGCGTGAAATGAAAAAAGCGTCAATGGGCATCAATTTGCACACTTGCTCGTAAATGGTCTGATAAACATTCTGCAAATCACGTAATGCGCTGGGAGCGAAGAGGGCACGGCTAATTTCTATCAATGCGCTATGCTCTTCATTGTTCTGTTGTGCCTCTTTGTGTAGGCGTTCCTCTTGCATGGTGTCCCCTCAAATACCAGGAAGCTCTTTCTTCGCAATAGTATATCATGCTTGAGCAAGCATGCAATGTGGAATCATTTCGCACACAGTACACACCGCTGAACAGCGGTGTGTACTGTGTGCGAAATGATTTTTGCAGATTAGAAACACCACCACCAATCGCAGGTGGGAGTAGGTGTGTCCGTCGGGGTTAGAGTAGGTGGGATATCCGTTGGAGTGGGCGCGGGTGCAGTCGTCGCGGTAGCCGTTACCGTTGAAGTAGCGGTGGTCGTGACGGTTGGCGTGGGATTGGTTGTACTCCCACTTGCAAGCCATTCGGTTGCATTGGGATATAGCACGCCGTTCTGTGCGCCTGAGTCGCCCCAGCCGTTGTAGCACTTGTTACCAGACTCACAGGTGCCATCGTCAATAGCGGAGCTGTCACCAGTGGCGACGACGCGACCTGAGCCATAGGTGCTACGTGCGATGAAGACACCGGTTGTACCCGTGTTGGAGGAGCCGGTAGTATAGACGACGCCTATAGCATTGGGATTGTCGGTTGGGCTGATGGTCTCGGTTGTGCCAGCATCGATCAGGCTCGTAGTACCCGTTCCAAATGGTCCCTGTAGAATTGGGTCGGGATTGGGAGTATCGACACCGGGGTAATCGTGTGCGATATCAGCGACATCGAACTGAATGCCGAAGGGATCGTTGCCGACACCACTATTGTCCATCAGGTCGTTGAAGATATGCAACGAGTCGTAACCGTCGTTGTTACGGTCGCTACCGTTGTGATCGGCAACCATGAACAGGCCGCCGCCGTTGTGAACAAAGGTGAGAATCGCAGTCTTTTCGCTTGACGTGAAGAGCGTGTTGGGTTCTGGGAGAATGAACTCATTGAAATTGCTCAGGTCAAGCGGATTGCTGCTATTGCCATAGGTGATGGTGCCGGTATTGGTCATCAGGCTATAGCGACCAGTTTTTTGCAGTGCAACACCCCACGAGCTAATGCCACCCGTCCAATCGGTCTCAGTTTGTGGGTTAGGGTTTTGTTTGAGCGGATCGGGCAGGCTGGAACTGATTATCCAGTCGGCATTGCCCGCCGTTTCCGCGTGGGCATTATCGAACAGGACTTTGTAGGGGGTGTTTGCTGCGGCTGCGGCACTGTGTGTGGGGATTGCATGTGCCGAATGGATAGGCTGTTGAGTGAAGGCGAACAGCACGCCTACTAAAAGGACGACAAGTATAGCGAGAGCGAAGAGTTTCCACCGGATACGTGGAAGTGCTTTCATGAAAATAACTCCTTCAAACGTAATCTTCTCCCAATAATAAAGAACGTTTGAAGAAGTCATTTTCTCGTATAATACGTGCTTACGGTATTACAAAGTGGAAAATCCACGGACCACCTTTGACGTGTGGAAAGTCATAAGGTGATGGTGTTGTGTTGGCTGGTACAGGATAAGGTGTAATGCTAAACGAAGCATCTCCATGTTGATTCGTGAGCGATTCCTCCAACCACACAAATGGATGACCTGTATCTTGTCCCCCGAATTGAACCTCATTGTAATTCTTGTTGTCAAGTAAGAGATTGTACTGTAACGAATGCAACTCGTCACGGTCGTTGGTGTAGGCTAAGCCATCTATGTAGAAGCGCGTTTCGGATTGTGTAATAACAACGCGCTCCAATGTGACCGTTCTTCCACCAGATGTAGCCGATTGATGCACATTGACGACTCGACCAGCATGGAACGGAAGTGAGAAATCAAAGGCCCAGTTCAGCTTGTTTGATACCTCTGTTGCCTTTGCTGAGCAATCGCTCCCTGGCGTTGGCGTCAATGCGACTGTCGTGCCGTTGATAGTCTCTGAACTTGGTCCGCCTCCCTCGCTTCCACAGCCATAGGTAACGGTTGTGTGCAGGTCGATACTCTTAGGATTGCCTTGTATTGTGCTACCGTCAAAGTACACTACGTTTAGCCCTGTAGGTATCTTGTTCGCATTATTTTTTGTATATGCCCAATCGGGTTCTGTGCCTCGACTGAGTAACTCAGGTATATTGGCACTCCCCTTTGTTGCGAGCAAAACATCATTAAATGCCCAATGCCCTCCTTTACCTAATGCCTCTATATTAGCCGACGTAATAGAATAGCTCACAATAATCTCGTTGGCATCGGCATAGGCATCTTCGACGGTGAGCGTGAAGCCTTCAATAGTTTTCGCTTTGCCAATATGGACAAATTGTTGTTTCTGGAAAACCTGCTGCCCACCATTACCTGCTTGCAGAACTTTTTGCAGCAATGCGTTGATGTCGCCGCCGCTGAATGCAAATGCCAGGCTACTAAAGAGTAGTACCGCAACTAGCGCAAGCGCGGCAAGGCTAAAGCGTACTGAGGCTCGCTGTGCTGGTGATCGCCATTGAGGGATTGCGCTAGATTTTGTATTCACCTCTCTAGCCTGTAGTTGTAGGCGTGTCCAGTTGAGTTGTGCGGGTAGTTCTGGCGATGTGTAGAGCGTTTCCAGGTTACGCGCATGCCGTGCCAGTTCTGGCTCGTGTTGCTCATCAAATATATCAAAGTAGTTGGGTGCTTTATCGTTCGTCATGATATTGCTCCTTGAAGGATTGCAACAGGCGGCTAAGTTGCTTTTTGACGGCCTCTGGATTCTTGCCAAGTACGGCGGCAATCTGTGACACGGTGAGGCCAGCGGCGAAGCGTAGCGACAGTAGTTCGCGTTTATATGGGTCTAGCGTTGCAAGCAAACGTTGAAGATGAGCTAGCGTCTCCTGTTGTAGCACATTCGCCTCGACATCCTGCTCGCTGGCTGGATGCTCCGGTAGTGCCTGCCACGATACCGTACTGGCACTGCGGCTAGAGAGATTGATCGCCAGATGGTGCGCGATACGAAATAGCCAGACCGCGAAGGGTATGCCGCGCTGCTTATATTTCGGTAGTTTATTGATAGCTTGGAGATATACATGTTTGGTTGCGTCGGCAGCGTCCTCATCATTATTCAGGCG
>CAXUGH010000073.1:3986-18675 GCA_964250365.1 uncultured Ktedonobacteraceae bacterium | reverse complement strand
GCACAGTGGGAACAGATTCGTATATGGGAGGGGCGTCCCCTTGCGGGCGCCCTGGCTTCGATACAGATGCCTGTGTAGCCGATGAGCGAAATACATCAGGGTGTGATAAATCAGACCCCTACATCAATATCGTTGGACTGAAAAAAAACTATGGGCTGAAACCAGTTTTGCGCGGCATAGACATTTCTATACAGGCTGATGAGCGTGTTGCGTTATTGGGTGCCAATGGAACGGGCAAGACGACGTTGTTGCGTATTCTTGCTGGCCTCACGCGACCAAATGCTGGTAACGTTACTGTCGCGGGTTATGACCTATTGCGAGATACACAGGCGATACGCCGAATGGTTGGCTTCGTCGCCCATCAACCTTATCTGTATGAAGAGTTGACGGCACTGGAAAATCTGCTATTCTTTGGGCGTATGTATACGGTGGAACATGCTCAAGAACGCGCGATACAGCTTTTGCAACGTGTCGGGCTAGAGAAGCGCACGCGTGAGCGCGTGAACACTCTTTCGCGTGGACAGGTGCAACGGCTGGCATGGGCGCGTGCGCTGTTACATCAGCCGCGTTTGCTGTTGCTCGACGAACCTGATACAGGACTTGACCAGGAGGGCTATGCTCTCATAGACGCATTGTTGCAGGAACATACAGAGCAGGGAGGCACGACGCTCTTCACAACGCACTCATTAGAGCGAGCTTTGAGCCTCGGTACATCAATTCTTGTACTGAACAAGGGACGCGTCGTGTATCGTCATACGACGGAGGGATTGCTGTTAGAGGATTTACAGCAAGTGTATAAAGAGGCGGTGCAAGCATAGATACGGTCAACACGCCGCGCATCTTTTTCGCGCATGTCTGGGCAATTCTGGCGAAGGATGTTCGCTACGAGTTGCGTAGCAAACAAACATGGACGAGTATGGGCATGTTCGCACTGCTCGTCCTGGTGATTTTCAACTTTGCCTTCGACCTGCATGTCGATAATAAATCCGCCGTCGCGCCGGGGGCGTTGTGGGTTGCCTTTATCTTTGCGAGTCTGTTAGGACTTGGACGCACCATTGCCGCTGAGCGTGAGCAGGGGTCGATGGATCGCTTGTTGCTGTGTCCGGTTGACCGCAAAGCCATCTATCTCGCCAAATTGCTGGGCAACCTGCTGTTTATTGGCGTTGTGGAAATCATTGTCCTTCCTGTCTATGCCGCACTATTTGATGTGCCGCTTCTAGCAAGCGGCTTGATTCCAATAGTATTGCTTGGTACACTGGGTATCGCAATTATCGGAACGCTCTTCGCAACGATGGCGGCGGCAACACGAGCGAGAGAACTCTTGTTGCCCATTCTCGTGTTTCCGTTGATTGTGCCTATAGTAATTGGGGCGGTGCGTGCTACAGAAGCCTTGCTGGTTCCTGCTAGCAATGAACCGCCCTGGCTTGGCCTTATTATCGCGTTCGATATTATTTTTTTGAGCGTCTCAATGCTCACGTTTCAATATGTAATTGAGGAATAATGTTATGGCTCTTGCGAATAAAGAGACAACGGGAAGTGTACAGCGACCTGCCGAGAATCGTCCAAGAAGGGTAGGACTACCTTTTGCCTCATTGATGCTTGGTGGACTGGCCTTTCTAGCGATTATGGCTGCGATTCCGATGGCGTTTCTATACGCGCCAACCGATGCGATACAGGGGCCAGCGCAGCGCATCTTCTACTTTCATGTGCCGATTGCATGGATAGGCATGCTGGCCTTTGTGGTGATGGCAGTTGCGAGCGTTGGCTATCTGTGGAGGCGCGATGAACGCCTCGACTGGATTGCCCGTGCCGCCGCCGAGATTGGTACCGTCTTCATCACGCTTACACTCATCACCGGCTCGATCTGGGGACGCACAACGTGGGGCACGTGGTGGTCGTGGGACCCCAAGCTCACGGCATCGCTTGTCCTCTGGTTCATGTATATCGGCTATCTCATGCTACGTAGCTACATGGGACGCACACCAGCCAGTGCTAATGCTGGTGCAGTGCTTGCCATCATTGGCGTATTCGATGTGCCCATCATCTACGAAGCCGTCAACCTATGGCGTGGCCTACATCCATCAGCAGAGGTCGGAGTAGCCGGAGCATTGCCACCAGAGGTCGTTACAACGCTCATGGTCTCGCTCACAGGCTTCACCCTGCTCTACGCCTTCCTAATGATACAACTGTACCAATTCCAGAGATTGCAAACACTCGCTCAGCGTCTACGAGCAACTGTAGAATACGACACCATATAAATGGGGTTCATAGGGGCTTCGCTCCTGTGCGGGGTTTGGGGTGTCCCCAAATTCCCCTTTACCTGTATGGTTGCCGTAAGGCAACCATACAAAAGAATGAGGATTATCATGCAACCATATCTCATCGCCGCCTATGCAGTCGCATGGCTCGGCCTCTTTCTCTATCTAGCCATCGTCGCGCTACGCATTCGCGGAGTACGCACCGAACTTGTCGCCGTTGAAGAACTTGTACGCGAACAGCAAGAGAAGCAACAACAAAATACACAACAATAAAGGCATTCATTGCAGACTGCCTGACACGAAGTTCGTTGGCAGTCTGAATAACAAGGGAGAAAATTATGGATATAAAAGAGCGCGTCAACGAAACCGCCGCATCCGCACGTAAGGGCGTCAACGCTCAGGTCAACCGTACACAGCGCACCGCCATCCTCGTCATTGGAGACATTATCGTCTTTCTCATCTTTGCCGCGATTGGACGGCGTAGCCATAGCGAAGCTGGAAACGTCTTTGGCATAGCCATTACTGCCCTACCATTCGCCGTCGCATGGTTTCTCGTCTCACCCTTTGTGGGAGCGTTCAAACGCGGCCTCGAATATAGCACGAGCAAAATGTCGCTACGCACATTGCTGGCGTGGCTTGCGGCATGGCCTGTTGCGCTGCTATTTCGCGGCGTCTTCGTAGACAAGGGTGTGCCACCCTGGACGTTCGCGCTGATCACGCTTATCAGCAACACTCTTTTGTTACAGGTATGGCGCGTCCCATTCTCACTCTTTTTCAAACGACGCTAAGTTCAACGTCCTCACAAAAATCCTCCTGTCGAGCTAGCTCTACTGGAGTATTTTTGTGAGGACGTTGGAATTCTACTAACAGCCAGATGCGGGACTGTTGTAAAGTGTACCTAAGTAATCGTATTGCCCATTGTAGCCCTGTGACGGAGTGTCGTGCGAGAACCAGGAGAAGAAGACTTCGTTCTGATAGGTTAAGCTTCCTACATTGAAGTTGGAGCCGACCGCTGGATCACCTACCTCAAGGTCACTGGAACATCCGTAATTCGCTGCATACCAATTGGGTGTTGCATTGTTGGTATAAGGGTCGTTGCCCCACTCCGCAACCTCGTGGCTCATCGCCTCGATGTTGTGGAAAACGCTATTGGTCTGATCCCAACCTGCATACGCATAGGTGTAGGTGTTGCTACCACTCTGTACCGCTGTGTGATAGCCACCAATGCAGCATCCGTTGGTTGGATCGCCTTGATACTGGTAGACATTACCAGCAGCCAGAATAGCTAGATGGCCTGGGGCACCATTCTTGACCGCCAACGAGTCGGCTTTAGATTGGAACCAGCTAATATCGACGTAGCCAGTGCTACCCTGTGTCGAACCGCTAGCCGAAGGTACGGTCAGCGTAACGGCGGACTTGATGGTTGGAGTTCCCAGCAGCACATGGTAGTTAGGACTCTTGCTGGAGACGGTGGTCCAGAACTCAGCACGCTGAATAGCGTCGAGATACTGAGTATTGCCGCTTACAAAACTGGCATTATGAAAGAGAGCAGAACCAGCGAGACTGCTTGTAATCGAAGTTCCACTTATTGTTGTTCCATTAGAGAACTTAAAATTTAATGGAATAATATCAACGGCGGTCGTTGAGGTTGCAGAACCATTCTTTGGATTGGTGCCAATCATGGTATATGGATAACTTTGTCCCTGATAGGAGAAGGAAGAAGACCACGTTGGCAAGGTACCAGCGGCACGACCGCGCAGGGCATTGTTTGCCGTTGTTGACCCAAGCTGATGCAATGGAATGCTGGTATAGCGTGGTTTGGTGTGAAGCGTTACAGATGCCGCGTCAACACTGGCACGAGCATTCATCATGCCCACAACCGCAATCAGGAGGGTCAGAACAACAACGAGGGGGACTAGACGAAAAAGGATGTGTTTCTTTTTCATAGGTAAGGAGGCTCCTTTTCTTGAATAAGGATAGGGTATGGATGGGCAATGTCGTCTCCTGAAAAGCAGCTTTACCTCTTGCTACTGTACCCCCACGATACAGTAGAGCGAGGAAGGAATTGGATTGCGCTTGCATCCTATGCAAATCAGGTTTTGTGTATG
This sequence comes from uncultured Ktedonobacteraceae bacterium, assembly GCA_964250365.1. Classification (GTDB taxonomy): domain Bacteria; phylum Chloroflexota; class Ktedonobacteria; order Ktedonobacterales; family Ktedonobacteraceae; genus JBBQVS01. Next base: position 14,309 of record CAXUGH010000073.1, on the reverse strand, counting down.
ACGACATTCCTTGTAAAGAAGAGTACCATAGGCTTCTTCCCTCTCACTTCCATCTTTTTAAGCGAAAATTCTAGCATCTTATATAATTCTTAACTAAGAATGGTTCCTTGCTATAGGGCACCTACACAAAAGACATTGCACTCGCTGCCGTGAACGGCAGCGAGTGCAATGTCTTTTGTGTAGGTGCCCGACCAGTATTAGTATGAGTTGCGGGTATCAGTTGTATTGTCGGTGCGTGTTGTGGTGTCCGTATTCAGGTTATCCCCCTGAATGGTAGGGTTGCCACTCTGATCGAGGCGAGCCTCTTCGTGACGGACGGTATCCGTGACCTGCTGGTTCTCTTGAACAGCACGTTTGCCGATAGAGACTTCGCCTGTGGTGACGGTATCCTTGCTGACGTTGACACGCTCTTCACTGACGGGAACGCGAATGTTCTCGCCTTCGCCGATTGGTGTGCCATCGTCGGTGACGTTGCCGCTTACGGGGCGATTCTCAATGTAGACCTCTTCGTGCGTTACGGGAACATTTACCGTCTTCTGCTCTTCGACAATATTCTTGCCGAGCGTTACTTCGCCCGACTGCGTCTGCTGCTTGCTGACGTTCAACTGCTCTCCGCGTAAGCGCAACGAACGCTGCTCATCATTCTCGTTCGCATAGTCTGCGTTACGAGTACGGTCATAGCCTGTTGTCGCGGTATCAGTGTAGCCAGCATTGCGAGTGCGATCATAGTTCGTTGTGTCGGTTGTCGTACCCGTTGTAGCTGCAGCCGAAGTGTAGCCGGTGCTTGTGCCACGCTGGTTAGCGTAGTTGTACGCACCGCTTGTGTCCAGGATGGTCTTTGCCTCTTCAGCACGGTCTCCCGCGTTCACAGAGACGATGGTGCGACCATTGTTGTATTCGTTCTCGTAGTACTGTGCCTCATCGTTCGAGACGCCCATGTTTGTTAGATCATCGGCAACGTGACCACCACTTGCTGCCGTATCGTCGCCAGTGAAGAAGTTTCTTACGCCTTCAAGGAAACCACCTGCGGCGGCAGTACCACGTCCTGAGCGATGGATCTGACCACTGCTAAAGCCCGCGTTTTGTAGTGCATCAATAGCACGGTCTGCATTGCCCGATTCGTCGAAAACGCCGATTACTGTACGTCCAGTTGTAGCCATGTTTTTCCTCCTGTTACTACACTCAATATATTTTTGTTTACACTGAGCATATACAATTTTTATTTGATACTGTTGTGTTTGTGTTCTTACTATGAATGAAGCTTCCACTTCCCGTCTGTATTGTTCACGGATGGCAGTAGAATAAGGTTACACGAAAAACGGGAAAAGCTGGCTTTAAATATTAGAATAAACTGAGTGAATATGATTGCGATGTGGTATTCGTATTAGATATAGATATCTCGCAACGAGGAAGGATGATTTATTATGACGGAAAACGCGAACACAACAGAGTCAGGAAGCATTCCTGCTGGACGGCTTGTGCAGGTGGGAGCTGGTGCTGTGACACTGACAGGACTGCTGCATCTACCAGCAGACGCACACGGTATGGTGCTTCTTACGCACGGTATCGAGGGAAGTGCGGATGGCTCACATCAAACTGCGCTCTCGATGGCGCAAGTTCTGTATCAAGATAAGCTGGCGACGCTACTGGTAGACCTCTTTTCGGCGCAAGAGCAGCGACTTGACGAGGGCACCGACTATTTCCGGCGCAATACTAGTGTGATGCAACAACGTATCGCAGGTATCGCGGAATGGTTGCTGGAAAACAACGAGACACAACATCTCTCAATTGGCTACTTTGGCGCGGGCGCAACGGGAGCCGCCGTACTCATTGCCGCAGCCGAGCGACCAGATGTAGTAGCGGCAGTCGTCTCCGCTGGCGGCTATATCGATTCGGCTCAGGACTACCTGCGCCGCATCCTGGCTCCAACACTGCTCATCGCCTCGAAACAGGATACGCAAGCAGTCACACAGGATACGGCGGCACTGGAAAACCTTGCGAATCAAGAGAAGCAATTTGAGCAGGTTGAAGGAGGAGTGTCTCTGTTCGCAACAAAAGATAGCGTGGTGAGTGTTGCCAAGCTTGCAAGCAATTGGTTCAACACGCATCTTATAACAATCGCATAAATTTCTTGGCTCTCCATTCAGTATGATTGTAGTGATTGCCTCTTTCTTCGCAGCACGGGAACAGGAATATGCCGACGTGCTCGCAGAAGTAATGGTCTCTGCGGCTCCGTCAATGGGTCGTTTGTTCTGGTGGTTTTGTCTGGCTCAGACACTGTGCCATCCATTCACACCATTCCAAGTACTCGTGTTCATACCCGATGCCACGGTGTAGGACTGCATGAATCCCGAACCAGGGGGAGTCTGGCTGCCACATTGCTCCCCCTGCCTGACTCTCTAACCACGTAAGACGCCTCTCAAACTCGGCTTTGCGTGCCGCATGCACCTCTGCGTGCTCGCGCATCATGTGTGCTGCGGTCTCGGGATCGGACAGCCACATCGAGTAAGCTTTGAGCACCAGTTCATCGCGTTTCTTAGGGACCTCCATTGGCTCTTCGAGCCAGACACGTAAGGACGCGCTCCCGTTGGGAGTCACGTGATACACCTTCTTGTCAGGACGGTCAGACTGCTCCACACGGGTGTGTTGCACCAGTCCTGCTGCCTCAAGACGGCCTAATTCGGGATAAATCTGGCTATGATGGGCCTGCCAAAAGTAGCCCACAGGGTCTTTCAAGCCCTGAGCGAGGTCATAGCCGGATTGCTCCCCACGAGCGAGCAACCCCAGGAGCGCATAGCCAAGGACCGTTGGTGGCGCAGAAAGTGCTGGCTCGTCCTTGTTCATCCTCTTCACGATACACCTCCTCTTCTCTTCATATGATGATATTGACATAATACAGTATTGACATAGTGCTGTCAAGTCTGCTATGCTATGTATAACATAAGTAATAATTTACATATGTTCTGTATAACAAAGGATGTTTTTATGACTACACCGCTCCAGACTCCCTTCGCGTTCGCTTCCAACCGATGGCGTTCGCTCGCTGTCCTCTTGGTTGGATCCTTTATGGTGTTGCTTGATACCAGTATTGTCACCAATGGCCTTGCCACCATCCAGCGTGATATCCACGCCACCTCTGCACAAGTGCAGTTTGTCCTGACGGCCTACGCCATCGCTTTCGGGATGTTGCTCATCACTGGTGGGCGGCTTGGTGATCGCTATGGACGCAAGCGCATGTTTGTGCTAGGGTTGCTTGGCTTCACCCTGACCTCAGCTCTCTGTGGTCTCGCTTGGTCGCCCCTCGCCCTCGTCATCTTCCGCATCCTTCAAGGGATGAGTGCCGCGCTCCTCTTCCCCCAGGTGTCTAGCTTCATCCAGGTTCTCTTTCCGCTTCGCGAGCGACCGCGTGCTTTCGGCATCCAAGGGGCGATCATCGGTCTCAGCATCGTTGCGGGACCTTTGTTGGGAGGCGTGTTGATTGGTGCCAATCTCTTCAATGCACAGTGGCGTCCCATCTTTCTGATCAATGTCCCAATTGGTCTTTTGGCACTGGTGCTGGCGAGCCGGGTGCTGCCGGAATCGACCTCGAAGGAGGCGCGAAGCTTCGATATCCCCGGCGTCATCATCTTGTCGGTCGCTTTATTCCTGCTCACCTATCCGATCATCCAGGGACGCGAGGAAGGCTGGCCCGCCTGGATTTTCGGGTTACTCGCAGCAAGTCTGCCCATCCTGGGACTCTTCGTCGTGCAACAACGTCGCCTGATCGCGCGAGGGAAAGCTCCACTGGTGCAGCTTTCCTTGTTTCGAGACCGTGCCTTCGCCGTCGGTGCGCTCATCACCTTCGTGTTCCAGGCGAGCGTCCTCTCCTACTTTGTGGCGATGAGTCTCTTCTTCCAGGCAGGATTGGGCTATACCCCCATCCAGTCCGCGCTGTTGCTGATCGCCTACCAAGTCGCCATCGTCGTCGGCTCGCTGCTTTCGGCACGCCTGAGTGTCTTGCTGGGACGCACCATCCTGATGCTTGGCACGTTCCTGCTCACACTGAGTCTCGTGGCGACGCTGCTCATCTTACGAGCGACCGCACTTGAGTACCGAGGGTACGAGTTGATTCCGGCACTGCTCGTGGGCGGCTTTGGATTTGGGTGTGTGGTTGCTCCTTTACAGAGTATCATCCTCGCGCGGGTCAACCCGATTTTCGCAGGCAGTGCCTCCGGTGTCCTCGCTACCGTGCAGCAGGTTGGTAGCGCATTGGGGGTGGCGCTCATCGGCGTTCTGCTGTTTGGGCAACTCGCCATCGGTGCAGATACGGCGAGTGCGCGTGCTGTGCCCAAGCTCGCCCAGACCCTTGCTGCGCTCTCGGTGCCCACGCCTGCCGTCCGTACAATCACGACCAACTTTGAGGTCTGCTTTCACGACCGCTCCCTCCAAAGCGATCCCTATGTCACGCCAGCGAGTTGCCAAACAGCCGACGGGAGATTGCCACAGACAGTCGTCACGTCGGTCGGCAGGGCAGTCACACAGGCTGCGACCCAGGCTCGTAGGGAGAATTTCCTGGACGCAATTGAGGTCACGTTGCGGTTCCAGCTCGCCGCCTACATCCTGTGCTTTGTGCTCGTCGGGTTCCTGCCTCGAAAGCCAGTGGGACGCGTCGCACGAGCAGAGGAATCCACCAGCAGAACTGCTGACTACGAAACGGTGAGCAACGCCTCCGTTGCTCGCTAACCTGTGCCAGTATTACGTGTCAAGAGACATCTGCTTTTGGAGAGCCGAAAATCTTGACCATCACATGCAAACAAGAACACGTCAGAACAGACGATGTAATGAAGGAGACAAACAGATGGACACATCAATGAACGAGAAAATATCAGTTCAAGTGTAGAGCGTGTCGGCACCATCACCTTTGCCGATCTGCAACGCACGCAGCACTATATCGGCTTTACGGCGTATGCTCAAGCCAAGCTGGCCTTGTTGTTAGCAACCTATGAATATGCACGCCGTTTGGAAGGAACTGGGGTACTGGTCAACGCCGTGACTCCCGGACCAGTCGCCACCAACTTTGGGAAGCAAAACCGCGTGCTTTCCTTCCTCTTTGGTTTTGCGACCAGTGCGGAACACGGTGCAGAAACGGCGATTTACCTCGCTTCCGCACCAGAGATGGATGGAATTACCGGAAAGGCATTCTACCACAAGCACATGCGTCGCTCGTCGCGCGCCTCATACGACCTAGCCCTTCAGCAGCACCTCTGGCATGTGAGCGAGGAATTGACGGGCATGAGCATCACCGCACCTGCACCTGCTCTTCAGACCTGATGGTAGCATTGCGGACCCAATGGATGTCTCTCGATGCGAGAGATGTGAATTGCTGCTGGGCAAGTCGCCCAGCGAGAAACAGCTACGAGAGAAAGAGAGAGAATCGATGACCACAACGATATACCCAGGACGCTATACAGCGACAGCAGACCAGCCACTCGTTGTTTTTCTGGTCGGCATGCGTATCAATCGTCTCCGCGCGATACGAAAATGGTTCCCGACCTTCACTGCTATGATCGCGATGCTCAAGGAACTGATGCGTCATCCCGAGAAAGGGTATCTTGGGGGGAGAGTCTTCTTTTCGGGCCGGACCATCATGTTGGTCCAGTATTGGAGATCCTTCGAGGAGTTGGATCGGTTCGCTCGCAATCCTGCGGATCCCCATCTTCCCGCGTGGCAACGCTTCAACAAGCGCGTTGGCTATGTGCAGGGAACCGTTGGGGTCTTCCACGAAACGTATATTGTTCCCGCTGGACAGATGGAAGCGATCTACAACAACATGCCGCTCTTTGGCTTAGCAGGAGTGACCCAACACGTTCCTGCGACGGGGAAGCGAGCCACGGCTCGCCGTCGTTTGGGGGGGCAGAACGAGGTCGCTGTTCCGGTAGATGCCAGTGGAGAACTCCCTCAATCGTCGTAACGTGTGGAAGAGACGAATACATGGGTTAAAGATGGAGGGACCAAATACGGTCAACGGTGCTGTTGATACGCTCAAGAGAAAGAGGAATATAGAGCGATGGAGCAATGCCTATTGAAATAGATGTTCACATGACAGCGGCAGAGCCGCTGTCATGTCGCCTTTTTCTGGCATATGCTATACTACCTATGACGTTTGTCACCTCGACCAATCCAATGTCGTATGGTTTGTATTTAACGCATTGAAATAGATACAAGGGAGATTTTTTGTATGGAAATGAGCGCACGTAACCAGTTAAAAGGAACCATCAAATCAATCAGGCATGGAGATATCATGGCAGAAGTCGTCATTGAACTGCCCGATGGTCAACAAATTACCTCAGTCATTACAGACGACGCTGTTCAGTCGCTTCAACTGCAAGAAGGCGGTCAAGTTCTCGCAATCATTAAATCTACGGAGGTAATGGTTGGGAAGAATGGATAGATGAGGCTGTTTGAAATGTACCGCAATGGTTACGTATTCTGACCCACTTCACTAGTTGCATGTATCTTACCTGTGTTGGGCACATAAAGCCTGACAAGCATGTAGCGGAAAAGAGTATATTTTGATAATATGCTTAATCACCTGCTACTTGAAGTGAAATAGTTCTCACAAGGAGATACCAATCATGGCAGACATCGTTGACACAGCAATTAGTGCAGGGTCTTTCAAAACTCTTGTTGCAGCAGTACAGGCCGCCGACCTCGTAAGTACTCTCAAGAGTGCTGGCCCCTTTACTGTCTTTGCTCCAACTGACGCAGCATTCGAGAAGCTTCCAGCAGGAACAGTAGACTCTCTTCTCAAAGACAAGGCTCAGTTGACAAAGATTTTGACCTATCACGTTGTCTCTGGCAAAGTTACAGCAGCAGACGTAGTGAAGTTGACTTCTGCGAAAACCGTCGAAGGTCAGGACCTTACCATTAACGCCAGCAACGGCGTCAAGGTGAACAATGCAACCGTGACTCAGGCCGTTATCATGTGTGATAACGGTGTTATTCACGTTATTGACACTGTACTTCTGCCCCAATAAATGTTCGTTCGCTCATTTTCCCTTCTCTTCTTTGTAGAAGAGAAGGGAAAATGAGTTGTACTCCCCTTGTGCCTACTCCCTACGCTCTTTCGTAGCTCACTGAATCCCCAAGAATGCTGTCGATTTGTTTCAGCACGTCTTCAGAGAGCTTGATATCGTTGGCCTTCACATTCTCTTCGACCTGCTTCACGCTGGTTGCCCCGATGATGGCGGCACTGATGTTAGGAAGGCGCAGAATCCAGGCAAGTGCCAGTTGTGAAAGCGTATAGCCCTGTTGTTGTGCGAATTCTTGCAGATGTTGTACGGCTGTGAGCGTTTTATCGTTCAGGTTGCCCTTCATGAACATGTTCTGTTCATCGTTAGCACCACGCGTCCCCTGCTCTGGTTGCTGTCCTGGCTTGTACTTTCCTGTGAGTATGCCCTGCGCGAGTGGAGAGAAGACGACCTGCCCAATGCCTTCGCGCTCACTCAAAGGGACGACTTCGCGCTCGATGTAGCGCGTAAGCATATTATATATAGGCTGGTTAGAGACGATTTTGTGCAGGTGTTGCTCGCGTGCAATGGCAGCGGCATCAGCAAGTTGTGCCGCCGACCACTCCGAGACACCAGCGTAGAGAACCTTGCCCTGTGAAACGAGGTCGTCGAGTGCCTGTAGCGTCTCTTCCAGCGGTGTCTCCGTATCGTAGCGGTGACACTGGTACAGGTCAACGTAGTCAACACCCAGGCGGCGCAAACTCGCATGGCACTGCTCCATAATATGCTTACGTGAGAGGCCACGATCATTGGGACCGTCGCCCATTGGAAAATAAACTTTGGTCGCAAGCACAAAAGAATCGCGCGGAAAATCTTTGAGTGCGCGTCCAACGACTTCTTCGGCTTTACCACGATTGTACACATTCGCGGTATCGAAGAAGTTGACACCGAGATTGTACGCGGTATGAATGCACTCGATTGCCGTATCCGCCTCCACCGAGTCGCTGTATGTGAGCCAGCTTCCCAGGCCAATTGAGCTAATTCTCACGCCCGCGCTACCAAGATGTCGATATTGCATGTTTGTTGCTCCTACTGTATTACAAATATCCATATTACATGGTCAATCTTCATGTGTCTGCCACCAGAGGTGGTAGACACATGAAGATTGACCATGTAATACAAACCTTATTCCGTCACGATATGGCACACAATGCCATTGTGTCAAGGTCAACAGGGGCAAAGGGACATGATGGCGGCTCTGCTGGCATCATGTGCCGTTGCCCCTGTTGACCTTGACACAATTGGTAATTACTCCTGTCCTATGTATTTGGTAAAATAAAGAAATTTCAGTATCCTGATAGCAGAAAGTTTTTTGATGAGAATCAAAAAGCAGAGGAAAAAGGGCATGTGAATATGGAGGGAGAAATCGTGGATTCGACAGGGAACGAACCGTATGAGCCAGAGAGACAAGAGACGCATGAGAACGAGAAGGACACACGTTCTCAACAGGCGAAGGAGGCGGTACCAGGAGTGCCAATCGTGAGGAGCAATACTCCGCGCCCCTTTATGTACAGTACAACGACAGATGTTCCACCCAGCGCATTACCAGAGACGCTACCAGAGGAGGCAAAGGGCGCGAACGCTCCGTTGATCTCGGCATTTCCTACAAAACCACCCTCGGCACCCCCATTGCCAGAGGAACCGGACGCGTATGAAGAGATGATGGAACGGGGAACGTATACACCAGTTGCGACGGATAAACCATCCTCGACGACACACGACACAGAGTTTCTATGGTTGTTCGAGTATGCGCTGGAAATGGATAGCGTGCATCTGAACACACCTGAGCGACTCGATGGCCTTGCGCTTCTCTATGGCGCGGCGGTATTGAAGGGATACCGATTGTTCCTGGGTAGTTACGAGGACGAGAACTTTCAGACACGCACGCTCGCTACAATTGTGCCGGATGCGCGACCGAATGCGGAGGTATGGGGCGTGGTGTATCGTGTACCACGCGATACAACGCAGGGGCAGGGCAGAGAACCCGCGTTACTAGACATGGTACATGACTTGCCCAGAAGCGGCATGAGCGAGATGCAGGTCGAAGTACTTGAAACCTATCGCAATCGCACGCTTTCATGTATCACCTATGGTTATGAGGACACGGACAGCGCGGTACAGCACCTCTCGGTTGTAAAGTCGCAAAGCGATTTGAATATGTACGTGCGTCGCCTGACCTCGATTGCCGAAAAACAAAAGCTGCCAGACTCATACATTCAGCGCATACGCAATATCGACATATCCATACCGATTACCCCCGCACGTCATGAGCAACGCGACGAGCTAGTACCGGCGACAACAACGACACGAACAGAGCAGCATACAGAGCCGATTCTCCTGCCTGTGGAGAAGTTACCAAGAGTTCATGCTCAAACGCCGCGAACCCTCACGCGTAGAAGTTCCTCTACACGTCCCTTTGTCGCCTTTGCCATCTACCTGTTCTGTCTATTGCTCGCCGTACTCGCCCTTGCCGTTGTACAGGGTATGGGGATCGTGAGCGACGTGCTAAACGACAATTTTCTGTTGCTACACGTCCCCTGGCTCGTCCTGCTCTATGGTCTGCTGGGTGGATGTATCAGTTGTCTCATCACGCTTGGACGCATGAGGACTCTCATGGAAGTTCCAAGTTTCGTGATTGTTACATGGTTTGCACGTCCCTTCGTCGGTGCCGTGCTTGCCCTGTTCGCCTACCTGCTATTGAGCAGTGGCCTCTTCGCGGCGGTCAGCACCGGAACAAGCCGACCAGAGGCGATGTTTTTGCTAGTGGGTGCGGTTGCTGGCATGTGCGAGGGGTGGCTTTTCGTGCGTAAACACTGAGTCATCGCTTGTATCTCTTGTACCCAGTGGGTACAATGAGAAAGAGGATTTCTCATTGTGGCGTTACCAGTAGTGCTAAGCTTTCCTAAGAACATGGAGGAACAACATGGCGACGTATATCAGCTTGGTTAACCTCACAGAGCAAGGCATACGAGAGGCCAAGAACGCACCAGAACGCTTGCGAACGTTTGATGCCGCCTTGAAAGAGGCGGGTGGAAAACTCATCGGCTTTTATTTAGTCATGGGTCAGTTCGATTATATTGTGATTACCGAGGCTCCCGACGATCAGACAGCGGCGCGTCTCATTCTCGGCACCATCGCGCAAGGCAGTATGCGTACTCAAACCATGCGTGCCTTTCCACGCGAAGAGTTCGAGTCCATCGCACAGGGGTTACATTAGTGCTAGAAAAGTAGTTGTGGGGGGGGGGGGGGGTATGAGCCACACCCAGCAGGAGAA
>CAXUGH010000073.1:0-3976 GCA_964250365.1 uncultured Ktedonobacteraceae bacterium | reverse complement strand
GCTCCCAGTCGCGCCCCCCCAAACCAGCATTCTAGCACTATAAATGTTTATATGTCATGTGCGCGGAAAATGGCACCGACAAGGCGTTCGGGATCGTGTCGCGCAAGTTGATCGTCCGCGAGGTTGAGCGGCTCAATCGTCACATGCGGAACGAGCCGTGCTAATTCGGCGGCGTCAACAGGGACCGGCATTCGACCACCCTCCTCCGCATATTTTTGCAGGACATCCTCATTGAAGGGACCGTTATTCACAAGTACGCGGTCAACCCGTCCACCAAGATAAGCGTGAATAGTTTTTACAAAATCAGAGGCTTTATAGTTGTCGGTCTCACCATGCTTAGTCATCAAGTTACATACATACACCTTTTCAGCGTCGGATTCACGAACGGCGCGTGCAATATCTTTGACAAGCAGATTGGGAAGCAGACTGGTATAGAGATCGCCAGGGCCAATAATGATCGTGTCGGCGCGACGAATTGCCCGAATTGCAGGGAGACAGGCGGGAGCGTCTTCTGGCAACAGGCGTAGATGCTGAATTGGTGAAAGAAATTCTGGATGATTCTTGCCGCGTGTGTCGATGTCGGTCTCGCCACAGATGCTCGTCCCGTCTTCGAGGTCGGCGCAGATCGTGGTTTGAGCAAGCGTGACGGGTAAGACTTTTCCTGCGGTGTTCAGCAACTCTTGCGCGTCTTCAATCGCCAGGAGCAGGTCGTCGCCGTTGATATCTTGTAGCCCTTTCAGAATCAAGTTTCCCAGACTATGCCCACCAACGCCACCGTTTGAGTTGGGAATACCGTTCAAGCTAGTAGCTGGAGAAGCTTGCTCAAAGCGATGCATGAAGATTTCTCGCCACAATGCTCCATTGCGAGCCAGTGCCACCAGCGACATACGTAAATCACCTAGAGGCAATTGACGTCGGAATTCATCCATTAGGCGCCTTGAACTACCACCGCTATCGGACATCGTAACTACTGCACTGATGTTGAGCGGATACTTTTTCAAGTGCGAAAGGACGGAAAAGGTTCCAGAGCCTCCACCAATGGTGACAATACGGCGTCCGGCGAGTCGGTCTCCTACGCGGCTGATTTCTTGTAAATATGGGCTGCTGTTGCTCTCAGGTTCGTCGTTCACAACTATCTTCCTCTTGTTTTGTCTTAGAAGCGAGAGAGTTTCTCTCGCTGAGCAAGTCTATCATGACTGAGAACACCATGCAACTCCATCATACCCCCCAAAACTCTCTTTCTACGGCTTATTCTTGTATAAAAACGCCATTTGCGTTATACTGTGTGCAACGGGGATCTCTCTACCACTCTGTGGGCGCGGTGGTGGAGACGCAAGATTTCCGTTGTATTTTTTAGCGGTTGAGATTTCTCCACCTCTACTTATTTCTTCCGTTTATGGCCTAAAAGGGCTATTGTATCTGCTTTTGATGTGTTACAATGGCGTCAAATTTTAGCGAGGAGACGTACATACATGCAGACGAACACAATACAAAACTCTCTCAATCGCGTTCGCTTACTGCTAGAGGAAGGCAGAACTGCGGATGCCTTGACGGTAATAGAGACGATTTCTACAGATACCCCAGTACAGCAACAAGATGTAGCGTATTTGCGGAGTTGGTATTATGTTCTTAGCAAAAAATGGCAAGACGCCTCAAAACAACTCCTCCCTCTACTGGCACCTCTACAAATCGAGACTATTGAGCAAGAAGGCACACTTGAACGTGAACGGGCACCTATGTATCGTCTTCGTCTTGGTCAGGTGGCTGTCTTTCTGGCACACTATGAGGACGCCTCAAGGCATTTCCTTTCTTGTCTGAAAATACTGCAAGAGCGACGCCTTCAGCGGTCTGCATTACGCATTGAGGCTCAGTATAATCTCGCAATGACCTATAAAATGAGAGGCTCCTACGCGCTGGCGATTCGCAATTATGAGGAGGCCCTGCGTCTCACTCGTAACTATGCGCTCTTTGACGCTGTACCAGATATTTATTATGGTTTAAGCGAAACGTATCGTTGCCTGGGAAATTTTACAAAGGCTCACGATGCTGCACGCAAAGCCCTCGATATGTATCAGCAACAAGGCAATGAACCATTAGAGGCGCGTATGTACAATGTTCTGGGTAAAATCTCCCTGTTGTTGGGCGACTACAGCGCGTCAGAAGACTATTATGATAAGTCTCTGGTTCTTGCGGTACGTAATGACAGACCCGTAATGATTATGTTGAATTGTGCTGCTCTCGCCGAACTCTTCCTCGAACAAGAGCAAATGTCGAAGGCGAGCGACTACGCTCATCGCGCTCTCGATGTTACCGAGCAGGTTGAGGATGCGTACCTGCGTGGCATTGTCTACTCCACGCTTGGTAAGGTAACGGGAGTCGAGGCACATCTTGCTGATGACGCTACCCGTCAACCTAAATTGAATGAGGCTATTTCATGGTTCAAGCAAGCTGCTACTGAGTTTCAGTCAAAGCAGTTATCCGTCAATCTTGTCGAGGTCTATGGTCGTCTCGCCGCCCTCTATGAAGAATCGGGGGATGCAAACAAGGCTATTGAGTATTGGAAGCTTGCCTACGCGGAGAAAGATAACGCGAAAAGTATTTCTTATGTCAACGCTTAATGTGTGAAAACCAACGGACACCCACGAGGGGCTACCCTACTATACACGACGCGCAAAGCGCGTAGAAACATCATATAGTAGGGTAGCCCCTCGGGCGTCCGTCCTGTCACCATCCGCCTTTGTTCGTCGTATTCTAATTGAATTACCCTCGTGGGCGTCTGTCCCGATCTATCAACATTGGCCTTTAGCAAAACTTTTTATGAGGTTACTACATGATTCAACTCGATCAGCGTCAACTTGGCGCATCCCCTATTACCGTACCCGCGCTTGGCGTGGGCGTGTGGAGTTGGGGCGATACAAATTTTTGGAACTACGGGCAGAGCCATACACTTGAAGATATTCAACAGGCGTACAAGGCATGTCTTGATGCAGGTTTGAATTTCTTTGATACGGCAGAGATATACGGCAGCGGCGAGTCGGAGCGCATTCTTGGTGCCTGTGTGCGTCAAGATGGACGCCCTGTCATCATAGCCAGCAAGTTCGCGCCGCTTCCCTACCGGCTTTCGGCAAAAACGTTGCTCGATGCTCTGGATAAGAGCCTGAATCGTCTCGGTAGAGACTCAATCGACCTGTATCAAGTGCATTGGCCTTTCACATTGCTCAGCATTTCTAGCTTGATGGATGTGCTTGCTCAGGCATATCGCTCTGGCAGAATTCGCGCGATTGGTGTCAGTAACTACAACGTCAACCAGATGCGTCAGGCACACGCACGGCTTGCACGTCATGGCATTCCGCTTGCATCGAATCAGGTTCACTACAGCTTATTGCATCGCAAACCAGAGTCAAACGGCGTCCTTGCAACCTGCCGCGAATTGAATGTCGCACTCATCGCCTATAGTCCACTAGAGCAAGGCTTGCTCACGGGCAAATATCGCGTAAACGACGCACAGGCACCCAAGCTAACGGGGGCGCGTCGCTTGCTTCCCAGCTTCAGCACACGTCAACGTACACGCATAGAGCCACTGCTACAAGTCCTGGAGCCTATCGCTCAAACGCACGGTAAAACAATTGCCCAGGTCTCTCTCAACTGGCTCCTGAGCAAAGACGAACGCATTATTCCCATTCCCGGCGCGAAAAACGCACGCCAAGCAACCGATAACGCTGGTGCCATCGGCTGGCGTCTAACGCCAGAGGAGCAACAAGCCATCGCGTCCGCGGCGCAGCAATGGGTATGATGAATCAGACCCGTACACCATTCATCTCATCCCCACAATACTCGTTCAGGGCGTGAAGATGAGTGTACGGGTCTGATTCATCACACCCTCTGAGCGACGCACCATGTGAGCGAGGATTGAGGAACGGAATCAATGATAGGAAACGGGATCGATGGGGACGAGGGTGTGATGAATCAGACCCGT
>CAXUGH010000072.1:2379-19083 GCA_964250365.1 uncultured Ktedonobacteraceae bacterium | reverse complement strand
AGTGTAAACTGTCAGAAACTACGAGATCACAAAGGAATTAGCCATTGTAGTATTTCACCTTCAAAACGTGGTACAAGTTGTTTCTAGCATGGTTATCTGCTCATCTGGATATATTACAATATACTCAATTCTTGTTCGGATTAAGAAAAGAGGGAAGCCACCGATGACCGAAGCCCTACGACGTGCCTTTGAACTTGCACAACAACAATCGGAGGAAGAGCAAGACGCGATTGCACAGTTTATATTTGAAGAATTTCAAGCTGATGAACGATGGAACGAGCTACTTAACAATCCCAAATCCACAATTTTTTTAGAGAAGCAAGCAGAGCAGGCACGTAAAGAGTACTCACTGGGATTAACAAGTGACCTCGACGAGTTGCTATGAAATCACTTGCTTTATGCCGAAAGTGGAATATCCATATATTCAGCTACATTTAGAGATTCAGGAAGAGGCAAATTTTCCTCACGCATCATTTGCAGATGAAACTGCAAAGCCTCCCGCATACGCTGCTCTACCTCTTCTCTTGTGTCTCCCACCGCGACACACCCTGGTACATCGGGAGAATAAGCCCCGTAAGAGCTTTCGCCTTTTTCGATAATTACCAGAATTCTAGCCATCTTAATCCTCTCTTCGTGCTTTGAAGGAAGTATACTGCATCTCTAAAAAACATGCTAGAGATAACATTGTGGATACCTAATTTCTCCTGTCACAAATCGTATAGGAACGATACGATGTAAACATTATGGAGAGTTCAAACGTGAAACAAGGGAGTGTATTCGACTTCTACGTACATTTCTCGGTGCGTTACTTTCGTTCTCGGTGACTTAGGCTGGCTAAATACCGTCTCACTTAGATAATACTTTTTTCTTGTATCGGAAGGAACTTTTTCATGTCTTCAAACATTCGTCCGTTGGCGGTGCCACGCGCTGAGGCTTCGGGATCGAAGTGGGCACGGCGGCGCGATATCGCCCTTGTTATTCTTCTCTGGGTTGGCATAGCTTACGTCATCTTTATAGCGGCGGGGCACATTATACGCACAATTCTCCTGCTCATTATCGCGGCATTGCTTGCTTATGCTATTGCACCAGGAGTCAAGTTGTTGGCTCGCGTGATGCCGCGTTTCCTGGCAATCCTCATTATGTATATCGTTGTGCTTGGTTTGATTAGTCTACTCTTCTACTTTATTGTGAGTACGGCAATTCATCAGGCGGGTACGCTTACGACGTTTGTAACGTACTGGCTCACCCCAAAAACCAATGGACAATTAGCACCATTAGATCAAACACTACAATCTTTTGGCATTTCAGCAAGCCAGATCGCTTCAGCACGTCAGCAAATTATCGCTAGTACTGGAAGTTTTGCTGGTAGTGCAGTACCATTTCTGACAGGCTTCTTCGATTTTCTGCTTGATGTCGTGGTCGTCGCGGTTCTCAGCATCTACTTTCTAATCGATGGGGCACGTATAACGCAGTGGTTTCGCACGAATATGCCCCAGGCTGCCCAGTCTAACTTCCTGCTGGACACTCTGCAAAGAGTTGTAGGTGGCTACATTCGCGGTCAATTTCTGTTGTCTGTATTGATTGGAGTGCTTGTCGGTGGGGGTTTGACGCTCTTCCATGTACCTTATGCGCTCTTACTTGGTGTGCTTGCCTTCATTTTAGAGTTCATTCCTATTCTGGGTACACTCGTCTCTGGCCTCATCTGCACGCTGATTGCTCTCACACAGGGCTGGCTCATCGCGCTTGGCGTGTTGGTCTACTTCATTATCGTCCACATTCTTGAAGGCGATATAATTGGACCGCGTATCGTTGGCAAAGCTGTAGGGCTACATCCTATTGTCTCAATTGCCGCGCTAATCGCTGGTGCCGAACTGTTTGGCATCGTTGGCGCACTCCTCGCCTCACCGATTGCGGGCGTGTTACAGGCTCTCATTATCGCGCTTTGGGTTCACTGGCGCGAGACGCGTCCCGAAGAGTTCGAGCAAGTAAAAGAAGTGGTCGCAGACAGAATAGCGGATACCGGTGTCTCCGACACGTCCATAAACACAGCAGAAACAGCAGAGAAGGCACATTCCTGAGTTCAAAAATAGGGTGTTCTCCTATGTTTCTTCTGTAGAGATTGTGTTATAATCGGAGTCAATAAAAGGGGGGTATATCCTCCCTTGTCTTTTTGCCATGTTGACACTATTTTGTTATAGTTACAAGTAGAAGTATCTTCCATTCAGAAATTGTTCCTACACAAGTGGGAAGCATACAACCAGCAAGCACATAAATGGGAAGGAATAGTTATCTATGTATAAAAAAGTTCTTGTAGGCATGATTGCGTTCGCACTCATGACAGTCCTCTTTGCAGCATGTACCATCGTAGACGCCTCGACCCTGAACACCGGTCCACAGGCGCACATGTCCTCGAATGCCTTTAAGGTGCCCTCGATTAACATCAAAAAAGGCCAGAAGCTGATCCTCGTTGACGATGTTGCAGTTTTGCACAGTATCATCAATGGTTCGTGGAAAGGCTCCTCTCAGGCTCCAGCTACAGAGCCAGGCGCACCAAAAGTGAACGCGAATATTGCTAGTGGCTCTGCCGCAATCGGTCCATTTACGACAGCGGGGACATTTAATATCTACTGCACGATTCACGCAGGGATGCAACTAAAGATTATTGTTAGTTGACCAAGCGTCTTCAGTGTTTTTTTGCTGAGAAAAACCAGGGCACCCTGTGGGTGCCCTGGTTTTTCTCAGCAAAAAAATCCTCTTTCGCGCGTTCATTTCTAACAGCTAGTTGGTACTTTCGTAGCAGAAATACTCCGATTATATTAGCCTCATCGTTGAATATGCTATACTTTTTCAAGTATCATAAGTAACTAAAGGGATTATCTCATCTATGCGTAGACGATTTTTAACGCAATTGAAAACACTATCCTTCTTACCACTTTCACTCAAATTTTGGTCTGTTATAAGCCTCTTTGTTTTGAGTGTGCTTGTCGTTGCCTGTGGCAATGCCAGCAGTAACGCAAATCCGGGAGACCCACCTGTTACTGTTACCATTGCCCTGAATAACAATACTATTTCACCGACTCCCACAATACCAGCATATCAATGTGGAGCGTGGGCAACACAGTCAACGCCACCGATGGGTACAGCGGCAGTTGCCGTGTACGCGAAGTTTGTGCAAAATGTAAAGACGAATCCTAATGACCCGAACGATGTTGGCAATCCACAGGGAGTGGCAGGTGCTACCGCAATAGCAACAGTATTATGGCCCGACGGAGCGCAATCGCAACTATCTGGCATCACGGGAACCGATGGCCTCGTCGCCTTCGCCGTCCCAACAGGGGGAAGAGCTGATGCCATGAACAGAATTACCTTTGTGACGGTGCAGTTTGCGAAGGATGGTATACCTCCATGCACGGTTGATCAGACGCGAGCGGCCTTTTTCACACTTGTCCTTCCAAATGCGGGTACACCGACGGGAAAGAAACCAAAGCAAGGCTAATTTTCAACATTCTAAGAGGGGGTTGCACATGCAAGATATTCGCATCGAACGTTGGGCACATACACTGGTACAGTATTCTCTGTACATTAAAGCTGGCGATGTAGTTGCCATTAACGCTACACCGACGGCGGCTCCACTGATAGAGGCCGTTTACCGCGAAGTTTTGCGTGCCGGAGGATATCCACTGCCTCAGATTGCACTTGAGAGCCTCGAAGAGATACTCTTACGGGAGGGCAACGACGAACAACTTACACTGCCCTCACCAACGCAACAGGCAATTGCCGAGCGCGTCACGGCACAACTCACCATTGCTTCTAGTAACAATACCAAAGCGTTGAGCGGCATTGATCCGACACGCTCCGCACTACGTCGTAAAGCTTACCGTAGCGCATGGAGCAAGCGACAGGAACGCGAACAGGCGGGCGAGTTTCGCTGGAGTATTACGCTCTATCCAACGCAGAGCTACGCGCAAGACGCGAATATGTCGCTGACCGAGTTCGAGGAATTTGTTTTCAACGCGTGTTTCTTGAATGATCCCGACCCCATCGCCAAATGGCAAGAACTCTCCGCGCAGCAGCAACGCCTCGTCGATTGGCTCAAGGGACGTAAAAAAGTGCATATCCTCGGTAATGGCACAGATTTGACGCTTTCAATTGAGGACCGTATTTTCATCAATAGCGATGGCAAGCGCAACTTTCCCAGCGGCGAATTTTTCACCGGTCCCGTCGAGAATAGCGCGAACGGCATCATTCAGTACGAAATACCGACAACCTACGATGGGCATGCAGTCGAAGGCATACGTCTCGTATTCAAAGATGGCAAAGTCATCGAAGCTAGCGCACGACAGGGCAACGAGGTATTACAATCCATGCTCGAACTCGACGAAGGGGCACGCTACCTCGGTGAGTTCGCCTTCGGCAACAACATGCGTATTCAACGCGGCATCCAGAATATTCTCTTCGACGAAAAAATTGGTGGCACCGTCCATCTCGCGCTCGGCAACAGCTATCCAGAAACAGGGGGATTGAATCATTCCGCTCTGCACTGGGACATGATTTGCGATCTCAGACAGTCGGGTGAAGTGTGGGTTGATGACATATTGTTCTTGAAGGACGGGAAGATACTGGTTTGAAGGCGTGTTGATGCCGAGCCAGGGTGCCCGCAAGGGGAACGCCCCTCCCATATACGAACAAACTCATAGCACACCGTCATATGGGAGGGGCGTTCCCCTTGCGGGCACCCTGGAATAGAAATTTGCTAATACTCCCTCATTTAGCTTAGAATATGTGTACAAATAATAACTTCCCTGTGCTACACTGCACTCATTTTTACTGGATGGAGGCTCGCGTTGGAGCAGGAACAAGCAACAATCCCAACATTTTCGTCTATTGAAGATATCCAACGGGCAATGTTTGCCCACAACTATATTGCCGACCGCAGTCTGGCAACCGCTGTTTTTCTTGCTCTGAAGCAACGTAAGCCGCTGCTGTTAGAGGGTGAGCCAGGCGTTGGCAAGACAGAGGTTGCGAAGGTACTCTCTTCTCTTCTGCATACAAAATTGATTCGCTTGCAATGCTACGAGGGCATTGATGTGAATACGGCGGTGTACGAGTGGAACTACACGCGCCAGATGTTGCATATTCGCTTGATGGAAGCGGGCAGCACTTCTCGCCAGGAGGAGCTAAAGGAGATTTTTGGCCCCGACTTTCTGATGCAACGTCCGTTGTTACAGGCGATTGATCCGGCGAACGCACTCCCGCCTGTGTTACTGATCGACGAGCTAGACCGCAGCGATGAAGAGTTCGAGGCATACCTGCTCGAACTGCTCTCGGACTTCCAGATTACCATTCCTGAAATCGGCACAATCCGCGCGAAAGAGCCGCCGTTCGTCATCATCACCTCGAACCGCACGCGCGAAATTCACGATGCGCTTCGCCGCCGTTGCCTCTATTACTGGATTGACTTTCCCACGCTCGACAAGGAATACTCCATCATCATGGCTCGCATGCCAGGAGTACCAACCCGACTCGCACGACAGGTATGTACTTTTGTACGCGAACTACGCACCATCGACCTCTTCAAAGCTCCAGGGGTAGCTGAAACGCTCGACTGGATCAGTTCGCTGCTGGCACTCGATCAGAGCGAACTCGTCGAGGGACCGGTGCGTGATAGTCTCGGTGCCCTGCTCAAATACCAGGACGATGTGCTGCGAGTCGGCGGCAACGATCTCGGCAAAACGCTGCAAAAGGCACGGGGAGCATCCTAAGCATGGATAACACATCTCCTCAAACACAAGAGACACAGGTACTAGAGATGCGCCCGATAGATATCGAACACGGCGAACGCTTGCTCTATCGCTTGACGGAGTTCGGGCGCATTCTGTGGGAAGTTGGCATCAGCGTTGGACCGCGCCAGATGCTCGACCTCGCCGACACGCTCGCCTACATCGACATCAACAATAAAGAGGACTTCTACAATACGCTCAAATGCAGCCTTGTGACCAAACATGAGCAAGAGGCTGTCTTCAACCAGATGTTTGGCTACTACTGGTTCCTACGCGATAAGCAGGGCAAGAATTCTGAGCAAAATGGTGCGGTACGGCGCGAAGAGCGACAGCTACGCCTTCCTCCGTCTGAACGCAAACGCTTGGCGGAGCATATGAACGCGCTTGAGCAGCGCAAAGAACTACGGCAGGAGATGCGCCAGACAGAGCGACACCGTGAGCGCGATCTCGAAAAAGACGAATACGATAACGACGAGGGCGACCCACAGGGTACAGCGTTCAGCGCAGTCGAGCAGTTGCGTAAGAAGGATTTCGAGGATTTTACGTGGAACGAGGTGCAAGAGGCAAAACGGCTGATGGCTGAGATGCGCTGGCAACTTGGCATGCGCCCAACACGCCGCAAAACGCCATCTCGCGTGGGCACGTACCCCGATATGCGCCGTATCATCCGTCGTAACTTGAAATATGGAGCTGAACTTGTCGAGTTGACATGGCGCAAGACGAAGCGCAAGCCGCGTCCGTTAGTAATTGTATGCGACATCAGTGGTTCCATGAGTCTGTACTCGCGCCTGTTGCTGCACTTCATTCATACCATCTCGAACGGCTTGATGAATGTGGAGGCATTTGTGTTCGGCACACGCCTCACTCGTATCACGCGCCAACTCAAGAAGCGCGATGTGGACGATGCGGTGCGCGATGTCTCCAAATCGGTACAGGATTGGTCAGGTGGCACACGCATTGGCGATGCTCTACACTACTTCAATCACACTTGGGCAAAGCGCGTTTTGGGGCGTGGTGCCGTCGTATTAGTTATTAGCGATGGTTGGGATCGCGGCGACGCTGGCGTCCTACAGGTCGAGATGGATCGCTTGCAACATAGCTGTCACCGTCTCATCTGGCTGAATCCGTTACTCGGCTCACCGGACTATCGACCGCTCACGATTGGCATGAAGACAGCACTTCCATTCATCGACAACTTTCTGCCAGCGCACAATCTTGATAGCTTGATAGACCTGGGCAATTTGCTCAGCACGATTGATGATAGCAGACCGGTACGCAATGGTGCTTCACGCCGTAAAGCGGTAGAGGCGTGGAGTAAACCTCGGAAACTCTAATTCCGACAACCTCATCTGGACAAAGCATAAGAGACGCAACTTCTTGTAACTTTGTACGTCTGTATATGTAGGCATAAAGATTAAACATGCAACATTACGTATGCAGAGGGGTTGAAAGCGAATGTTGTTTCTCTTCGCGTCATCGTAAATATTCGTCATCCAGAGAGGTTAAATATATATGTCAAACTCCTATAATCCTGATGAGCAGTGGCAACAGCAGAATCCTCAGCAGCCGCAGGGGAAATTGGTATTGGGCAATTCTCAAGGCTCACAACAACCCGCACAACGTAAGCCATATCAATATCAACCACCACAACAACGACAACCGCAACCACAGAACAATCCACGCTATGGGGGGCAACAGGGAAACTACCAGAACAATCAACAGAATTACACGCCCTACTCTCCACAACAGAGTCCAGCCCAAACACCCTATCGACCAGGACAGCAAGCACGACCTGTCACACCGCAAAGGCTTAGGCCACGTCGCAGGCGGCGCGGTGGTTGTGCAATTGGCTGTCTTTCGGTCATACTGATTCTAGTAGTAGCAGGCTTCTTCGCGGCTAATGTGCTACAACACGTCTCTGCGTTTAGTTCTGTCGTCTCCACACAACAACCATTTTACGGCACACAGACTGGCTACATGAATACTAGTGACCGCACGAATGTCCTGATTATGGGCTATGGTGGTGGTACGCATGATGGCGCATACCTGACTGACTCTCTGTCTGTTATTAGTCTCATACCATCAAGCCATCACACCTCGCTTGTAGCGGTACCGCGCGACCTGTGGGTACAGAATCCGTCCAACTCTGGACAGTACACGAAGATCAATGCAGTATATGAGACTGCAGCGGGTTATACTAATAAAGACCCCAAAGCGGGTGGTGATGCAACGGCGCAGAAAATTGCGCTCGTCACTGGCTTAGACATAAAATACTGGGTCACGATTAACTTCCAGGGCTTCCGCAAACTAATCGACTCGATTGGCGGAATCGACGTGTACGTGCCCGATTCGTTCAATGCCTGTTATCCGGCGAACGACGACGCGAATGTCAACGCGGCCTGGAAAATAGTGCAATTCAACAAAGGCATGCAGCATATGAATGGCGAAACCGCCATTGAGTACGCACGCGCACGTGAGCCACTCAGCCAGTGTAGTACGCGTCCTTCTCAGAATTTGGCAGAGTTGACCGACTTTGGACGCTCAGCACGCCAGCAGATTATCGTCAAAGCAGTGCTGTCGAAAGTGAAGCAAAGCTCGACATGGCCTCATCTCTATGATGCAATGGACGCGCTGAAAAGTGCCATCTTCACCAATCTGTCGCTCGCAGACCTGGGAGAGTTCGCCTTAAAAATGGACCTCAATGATCCTAAAACGGCGCACATTGGTTTAAGCAATCAGAATGTGTTGGTAGACAACTACGATGGAGGCTACAAACTGCTTCCCGCGAATGGCAACTGGGCTGCCATTCCAGACTACATCAACAAGCACCTGTACAACTAAGCTTGAAATATTCTCTGGAAAATATCGGCAGACTACGAGGTCTGCCGATATTTTCCAGAGAATATTTCACTGAATGATTATCAAGAAGGCATGAAGCTATGTCACAACGTGACACAAAACTGATCGGCGGAGCGTACCGTGTGGGGCAAAGAGTCTCACAGCAAGGAATGCTCACGATTTATACGGGCTATGACCGCAATACAAACGATGTGGTGGGTCTCTTCGTTCTTGAGGTGCCACCTGTATTTTCTCCGCAAACGGTGCGGCAAGTTTTGCAACCATTGGTGCGTCGCCAACAAGTGCAATCTCCTCACGTTCTGCGTGTTCATGATTGGGGTATAGATGGTTCCCAGGCGTATATTGTGACCGACCCGCCACGAGGAACAACACTTCAATATATTCTGAACAACGAAGATATTGACTTGCGACGAACGCTCGATATCATCCAACAGATTTTGCAGGGACTCAAAGCACTGCATGCACAGGGCATAGCGGGTATGGACCTACGCCCGCACCTCATCACAATCGACACAGTGGGCGTAGCGGATCGTGTACAGCTCGATGATGTCGGGCTACGCATTCTTCTGAGCGGTTTTGGTGCCTTGACGGGTCAACAAAGCGATGAATATGGTTCGCTTGATCCTCGCTATGCACCGCCCGAATACATCGCCGGGAGACAGGTGGGACCTTGGAGCGATATCTATCAAGTCGGCCTTTTGCTCTTTGAGATAGTGACGGGACGCCTACCCTTTGTCGGGCGTAATCCTGCCGAAACAGGCATTATGCAGACGAACGATCCCGTGCCAAGTATGAATAATCTCAAGCATGATGCTCCTGCTGCCCTGCAAATAATTGTAGATAAAGCACTGGCAAAATCTCCTGCACAACGCTATGCAAACGTAGACATGTTGTTGAGCGCGTTAGCAAGCGTACAAGTTCCTCCTACAAACTTCCACCCCCTGAAAACACCTCCGAAAGTAACGGCTATACCGCCTGGGGCTGGCACCACCACAGAGATGTCGTCGATATCAGACGATGTAACAGTACGTGCTACTCCTCCCAAAACACAGGCTTCAGCAGCTCCTAGCTACGGTATTCCCTCAAAAGATGGTGTCTACGCCTATTTGTGTTTCGAGCAAGATGGCAAAGAGAGAGAGCGTATCGCCATTACACAGCAGAATGTCGTCGTTGGGAGACTCGACCCTAAACGCGGACTTCGCCCGGATATCGACCTGAGTGCGTTCGATCCGCGCATGACGATCTCGCGGCAACATGCACGCATTCGCTTTGAGGAGACCTTCTTTTACCTAGAAGACCTCAAAAGTCGCAACAAAACGCGTCTCGGAGAGCTTACATTGACGCCGTTACAACCGGAATTGTTGCAACAGGGCGATTCCGTTCGCTTTGGCAGTGTCGCCATGACCTTCAAGATTCCAGGGATGCCGTAACATTTCGTAGGGACCAATTTATCACGTCCGAGCCATTGATGAGATGTGTCAAAACCGTTCGTTTGTTGCGAGAGGAAGAGAGTTTCCTTCGTCTCGCAGACACCTTTTATAGCTTTCTCGTGTACGTCACATCCAGATCCTGTTCCCAATTTGAATCGTCCCGCGACAACTCTCCATGACAGGTGATGATGTTTCCATCCGAGCTTACTGTGCCAGTTACTCGCTGTGAGAAGCCTAGCGAATCTCTCCACATCTTCCACACGCCGCCTTCGAGACTCATCTCATAGATTCTGGCAACTCCCCGCTCATCGGAATAGAGCATGCAACACGTTTCAACCGAGTCATCATGGCCTATGACACTCAGGGCACTGGGAGGGCCTCCGCGTTCCCAATCAAAATACCATAACATCAAGGCCCCTTCCATCAGCCATTTAAAAGAAGAACGCCCATGCACTGAGGATGGGAAAGCAGGATGGGTTCCTACCATATTCCATTCTCCAACTAGGATATCAAACTGTTTCAGCGAGCTGGTTGGTTGTGGTGGTCGTTGGGTATGCTCATTCATCATTCATACTCCTTGTGTATGCTCCGGTACTCAATTCGGTCAAGCTGTAACATGGGAGTCTCTCACGATCAAATTCTTCCCCCCGAAGTCCCAATGTGCTTCTCCCTGTGACCGAACTCAGAAGTCATCAAGGCTGAGAAATGGAGATGCTATACGAAATTTTTATTAAGTTTATTACACAGTTTTCGCAATCGCAATAAGGTCTGAGAGCAAGCCCTGTCCCGTCTCTAAGCGTCCTGCGCCGGGACCGATGATCGTTAGAGAGGACAAAGTGTCTGTTTCAAGCGTGATAGCGTTCATTACGCCATCGACGCGTGCAAGTGGATCGCTCAATGGAAGTTCAACAGGCTCGACGCGTGCCTCCAGTGGGGTTTCGCCAAGTTCGGAGGCGACGTGCAGCGACGCGATCAATTTGATACGCGCGTTGTTGTCTATAGCGTGGTGCATCTGCTCTTTTGTAATCGCAGTGATGCCCTGACGCGTCACCTGATCGGGTTTCAATGTATGTCCAAAGGCAAGGGCGGCAAGAATGAGTACCTTCGCCACAGCATCGTAACCCTCGACATCGGCGGTTGGGTCTGCCTCGGCATAACCCTGCGTCTGCGCCTCTTTCAATACCTCGTCGTAGGCTCGCCCCTGCGCCATCGCGGTCAATATGTAGTTGGTTGTACCGTTGAGAATACCACGTATGGTACGCACACGGCTCCCCGCCAACCCTTGCGAAATCGTGCTAAGAACAGGAGTACCAGCCATCACCGTTGATTCCATACGTAGTTGCACATGCTGCTGATGTGCAAGGGCAAGCAGTTCAATAGCATCGAGAGCAACAGGTCCCTTGTTAGCAGTGATGACATGCATGCCTTTCATCAGTGCCGCACGAATATGGCTCAGTCCTGGTTCTCCGTCGCGCAAATTGGTGCCCGTCGCCTCCGCAAGCATATCGGCCTGCGTCGCCTGTAGTCCTTCGAGTGCATGCTCCCAGTGCGAACTGCTTGGGTGCTGTGTGAGGGGTTGACGAGCGGCTGCCAATTCTAGTAGCAGCGGAATATCCAGGCCGTCTTCTTTGTAGACGAAGCCGGAACGCGCATTCGCAACACCAACCAATGATACAGAGAGGGCGAATTGCTGCTGCAAAAGTTCTTGCTTGGTATGCAACAACTCAGCGAGTCCCTGACCAACAACGCCAAAACCGACAATTGCGAGACGTATCTGTTTCATGCTCTTACCCCTCGAAGGACTACTAAATCCACGATAAGCGGAAACGGTCTAAGAGGCGTTTCACAGGTCCCAACTCTTCTATATTGAGCATACGCGCCACACGCACATAGACAATCAAGCCCGCCAGTATCTCGATAATTAGCTTGATGAGCGCGACAAAGGTACCAAGAAGGCCAAGCGACGGAGTACCGGTTGTGTCGAGCCATATCAGGAAGGGGATATGCCCCATCAGTCCGAGCATGAGGTCAAGCACAGTACGCACAAGCAACAATGCTAGCCCCATCGCTAGCGATGCCAGCAGAATGCGTCCCGTGAACATCGCTGTTTCGCGTACTTGCAGACCGCCAACCCGTTGATGCAAAAGCCAGAACAGCACAATAGCCTCAATGAGTGCCGCCAGCGAGGTTGAGAAGGCAAGTGCCGCCATACCCCATTGTACACCCCAAGCCGCCGCGTTAATCAGGACAAGGCTTAGCGCAATCTTGAATACGAATTGTCCCACACTCACTATCACAGGTGTTCTACTATCACGCATGGCATAGAAGGAACGCGTGAGAATTTCAACCGCTGATAGTCCAGCTAACCCCAAAGCAAAGAACGCGAGTGGGTACACGGTTGATTGAGCATCTTTCAGACTAAACCGTCCATGTTCAAGCAACACCTGAATGATAGGCAGAGCCAGCACCATTAAACCTACCGTTGATGGAATCGACATAAAGAGAATACTGCGTAACGTCTCCAGAATCGTGTTACGCACACGGTCAAAACGCCCTTTGGCAACGTTCTCAGCTAATGTCGGAAAGGCAGCGGTAGAGACTGCCATGCCGAAGATGCCGAGCGGCAAGAGAACCAATTGCAGCGATTGGTAGTATTGCGTTACCAGACCACTCACGGCGGCTTGACCCACCACCACAATCAGCAAAAGAAGCAAGGCGCGATCAACAAAGGTCGAAAGCGAGAGCATAGCGGCATTGATGATACGCGGCACCATTTGCCGACCAATTTGTATCACACCGGGATGTCGCCAATCGAAGGACGGCGTGTAGCGCATACCAACTTTTAGAAGGCCAGGGACTTGAACGCCAACCTGAAACAATGCTCCAAACACCACGCCCCATGTCGCAAACAGAACGGCGACGCTATCACTGCGCTGCCCACGAAAGGCAAAGTATATCCCTGGCAGCAGACCGAGAATCAGCCCAACGTTGTAGAGAACGGTACCGACAGCGGGTAAAAAGAAGTTTTGGCGTGCGTTCAACACAGCGTTGACTATGACACCACCGCCTAAAATGACTGATTGCAACAGCATGATACGTGTGAGCGTTGCGATCAGGTCGAGGTGCGCGAGATATTGTGCATACGCCACCTTATCATGAATAGACGGTCCGGGGTTATAGAGGGGCACGAGTTGACGCGCGAAAATAATGGCAATCAATGCCAACACGCTCATAATCGCGATTGCCAGATTGAGCGCGGAACTGGCAATATGCCACGCGCTCTTCTCGTCGCGCTCACCAATCATGTAGTTGGCGAAGACAGGAATGAAGGCGGAACTCAGGGCACCACCTGCGACGATATTAAAGATGGTATCGGGAATGAGAAACGCCTGTAAATAAGCGTCTGATGTTGGTCCAGTACCAAAGACAAAGGCAAACATGGAGGTTCGCATCAGACCTAAAATTCGACTCAGGATAAAGGCACCTGTCAAAATCAGCGAAGCACGTTGAATGTTCACGCGCTGAATCATGCCTGTATCTTGCGCCACAGATGCTGCCGCTTGCAGTGTTCTCTCTTCATTCGCTAGGTCAAGTGCTGAATTAGGCGATGCTAGCTCTGGCACTACGGCTGGTGGCATAGCAGGTGAGAGCATAGGCGATACTTGTTGCACAGGTGGTGCTACTGGCGGCATTGGTCGCACACCTGACCCCATGAGTGGAGCATTTTGTACAGGTGGCTTTGCTTTTTTGTTGCGCCACGGAACTACCGTTGTGATATCGGGTCCCATCCGTCTTTGCTGGCGGCGCAGACGCTCCTCTTGCAGATGTTGCAGCCGCTCCTGGCGCAATTGTGCCATTGGTTGTGATGGCTGTGGTGCATTGAAATATTGATATTCGCTACCTTGATTATAGCCAAGCGAGGTGCCCATATCGGCGATGGGTTCCTGATAGCGCGGAGATGGACGTACTCCATTCAAACGTATCGGCTGTTGAACATCAGGCGGTTGCCCTTGCGGAGCAACGGGTGGCTGTTGCTGCGGCGGCACTGCTGGATGATCCGAGTCGTATTGCCAGCCGTAGTAATTCGGCTGCGGTCCTGGTTGCCCCTGCTGCGGTGGCTGAGGCGGTTGCTGTCCTTCGTTTCCCACTGTTCCCACTCTATAACATGAATGTGCATGATCGCTTGCACAGAAAAAAGTCGTCTTCTTGATATACGTAGGATTGCGACTCAAGGTCTCGTTGTGTTTAGAAGAATACCACACTAGCCATAAACTGACTAGTGTGGTAGCGAAAAGTCATGCAACCCGACCCATTCAATCCGTCCGAAATTAGGATAAGTGCAGACGATGAAGTAAACGATAAACTGAACCAATTTCTCGGCTTTCAAGTGTTTTGACAATCCGCGAAACACGCAGATAGATGAAACTTCCCACACCGCCAATAATCGCAAGTTTCACGAGTGCCAACAGAATACCACCGATACCAAGCGACGCCCTACCATCACTACCTGTGGTGACAAGAAGATTGTCGAGCAGCAAACGCACGACCAGCAAACCTGCTCCCATGATGAGCGAGGCAATCAGGACACGCAATGTAAACGAGGATAGTGGACGTAATTGTAAGCCGCCGACCTGTGGACGTAGAAGCCAGAGTAGTACAACAGCTTCGAGTAAAACAGCAATTGAGGTTGCAATGGCAAGTCCACCCATCCCTAATGCACCATTCAGCAGTACAGGAGGAAGTGGAATATGCATGTAGGCACCTATTCCTGCCTGGATAAGCCGTAATGTGAAGTTGAGCAAGAGAACGCTGAGAGCGATTTTGACGAGAAATTGTCCGATACTGATAATCACGGGCGTAACGCTAGAATGCAGTGCATAGAACGAACGCGTAAGTATCTCGATAATAGCAAGTCCAGGCAGACACAGGGCGAAACAGAACAGGGGAATCGCCATCGACTGGGCTTCGTTCTGATTCAGCGAACCATGTTCATAAAGTACCTGAATCACCGGGTAGCTGAGCAACATCAAACCAATGCTACAGGGAATGGCAAGAAACAGAATACTACGCAACGTCTCGATAATGAGGGCGCGGAAACGGTCAAGCCTGCCCGCTGCGACATATTCCGTCATGCGTGGAAACGCGGCTGTACAGACCGCCATTACGCCGCTAAGAGGCACCAGCACGATACCAAAGGCAAACACATATTGCGCGATCAGCCCTTGCAGCAGAGCAGAGCCGAAGATAACAATCAACACCTCAATAAAGAGACGGTCGATAGCCGTCGATACATTCACCATAGCCGCATTCGCAATACGCGGTACCATTTGTTTCGCAATCCGTCGTATACCCGAAGAACGCCAATTCAACGAGAAGCTATAACACATGCCCACTCTACGCAATCCAACCACTTGTACTGCAAAAAAGCAGAACGCACCAATAACAACACCCCATGTCGCCGCGTAAACGGCAACAACATCGTTACGCTGATGAGTGAGAACCAATACTAAGCCAGGAATCAGTCCCACAATCAAACCAACATTGTAGAGTACAGGCGCGATGGCTGGTAACAAAAAATGCTGCCGCGCATTGAGTACCGACATCACAACGACACTTGCGCCCATAAATACAGCTTGCAATAACATGATGCGTGTAAGAGTCGCAATCAAATCAAGGTGCGCCAGATAAACTGCGTATTGTTTCACCTGTCGTGGGTCTGGCCCCACGTTATACAGCGGCACTATTTGACGTGCAAAAACAATTACAAGCAGAGCCAACACCACCATGAGCAACACCGAGAGATTGAGCGCAATACTGGCAATGCGCCACGCAGTTTTTTCGTCCCGCTCACCAACCATATACGAGTTAAAAACAGGAATGAACGCCGACATCAACGCACCACCAGCTATCACATTATATATGAGATCGGGCACAAGAAAAGCCTGTTGGTAAGCATCCGTTACAGCACCCGACGCTCCCCCAGGTTCAAAGACAACCGTGAACAACGATGTCTCGACCAACCCAAGCACACGACTCGCAATCAAGGCAACCGAGATAATCAAAGCAGCATTAACCAGACTAACCTGTTGCGACTCTCTCTCAGCAGAGACAGTACGCGTAAAGAGACGAGTAAACCATCCTTCTTGCTTCGTACTGTGCTGCTGCAGTTGACGCTGTTCGCGTCGCTCGCTCAAATACCGCAAACGCTCCTCTTTCGAGGGAAGAGGTAATTGCAAAGGTTGCGTCGGATTGAAATAGCGGTATTGTAGCCCTTGTTTATAAAGAGATGTATCGTCTCCTTGCGAAAGAGGCTGCGTTCGTGATGGTTCGTCTTGTTCCATGAAGTATCCTTACTATGATTTTATCGTAAGACATTTTTTGTTATGTTTTGCACCACCATTATACACTAACTAAAGCTTTCATTCGAGCATCATTGGTACATCCGCTTGATTGTAAGATAGGCGTAGGGGCCTGATGTATCACGCCCTCGGACGAGCGAAGCAATATCCGTTCTACCAGTCTGTCTATTTGATGGTTGCATCAATTGACCATGCATTTCTCATATGGTATCATTGCTCCATAAAGATTACCGTTTTCGACGCACACTCCTCTGCGTCGCTAGTTTGGAAAGGAGG
>CAXUGH010000072.1:0-2279 GCA_964250365.1 uncultured Ktedonobacteraceae bacterium | reverse complement strand
TAAAGATTACCGTTTTCGACGCACACTCCTCTGCGTCGCTAGTTTGGAAAGGAGGTGTTAAGATGCTCAAAAGCGCACAAAGCGTAACAGCGATAACACATGACATGAAGTATGGAGTTGCACCGAGAATGCCTAGAGAACGTAAACATTAAGATATCTGTTCTACTGTTCTCGTTCCTAAGAAATCGCATCCTCTCTTTCACCTCCGTATAGAAGCCGCTTCTCTGCCAAAGAGTTTCACTTTTCTCATAGCTTCCTCTCGTGCTAGTGTTTCCTGTCGCGCATCCTCGCCATGAACTCCGCTTCTATGTTTTTGCTGCGGAGGAGAATGTTTGTGCCATTTGCGAGTACCTGAACACTATCAAGAGGAGTATCTCTTTGCTTGTAAACAATTCGACTTCAAAGAAACCATCGGCTACATCAACGGTGAAAAATCTTCCTGTGACCAAAGCGGGCGATGTATCCAGTACGACGACACCTACTCGTTCTCGTTTCCGTGTCAAAAAGTTTTTATCGTACTACAAACCATATCTAGGCTTGTTTTTCACGGACATGGCCTGTGCGTTGATTGTATCGGCGGTTACATTGCTACTCCCGCTATGTGCCCAATACATCACCAAAAACATCTCAGAAGGCAACACGCCTTCCGCGCTCAACTCCATCTACCTGATAGGTGTACTCATGCTAGTACTGATCGGCATTTATACGGTATGCAACATGTTTATTGACTTTCAAGGGCACATGATGGGTGCTAGGATGGAAAGCGACCTGCGTAGTGAGCTATTCGAGCATTATCAGAATCTCTCGTTTAGCTTTTATGATGAACAGAGAACAGGCCAATTGATGACGCGTATTACCAACGATACCTTCTGGCTGGGCGAGTTATATCATCATGGTCCCGAAGATATCGTTGTCACCTCTTTGACGGTCATTGGTGCCTTCATCATCCTATTGAGAATTAACGTTGCGCTGACGTTGATCGTCTTTCTCTTTTTGCCAATTATGGCTGTGTACGCGCTGTACTTCAATAAAAGAATGAATAGAGCGTTACGCAGCAGTAAGGATAGAATAGGGAACATCAACGAGCAGGTTGAAGATACGCTTGCAGGCATTCGCGTGGTAAAATCGTTTACCAATGAAGAGATCGAAATAAACAAGTTTGCCGACGCAAACAATCGTTTTGTCGCCAGTCGTAGCGATGGCTATAAGAGCGAGGCATACTTTTCCAGCGGATTGATTGCATTCACACAACTCATTACCACCACTGTTATTATCCTGGGGAGTGCCGCTATCGTTCACGCCTCCTTGAATGTAGCCGATTTAGTCACCTATCTCTTGTGCATTGCTATCCTCGTCGATCCCATTCAGAAATTAGTCAACTTCGGCAGACTCTACCAGGAAGGCATTACTGGATTTCAACGCTTCATGGATATTATGGAGGTGGCACCTGATTTACAAGACGCAGCGAATGCGACGGATTTGACACAGGTTCAGGGTCATGTGAAGTTTCAAGAAGTGAGCTTCAAGTACAAAGAAGACCTTCATTATGTTGTGAAGAACCTATCGCTGGAGATACAAGCTGGCGAATACGTTGCCCTAGTTGGCTCTTCAGGCGTCGGCAAAACAACGCTCTGCTCGCTCATCCCGCGTTTCTACGAAGTTAATGCGGGAAAAATTCTGCTGGATGGACAGGATATCCGTTCTGTCACTCTGCGTTCTTTACGAAGAAATATTGGTATTGTGCAGCAAGATGTCTACTTGTTTGCTGGGACGGTTGCAGACAATATTCGTTATGGGAAACTGGACGCCAGCAGACAAGAAATTCTTGACGCAGCTAAACAGGCGCACGCACATGATTTTATCATGGCGTTACCCAATGGCTATGATACAGATATTGGTCAACGTGGCGTAAAACTTTCAGGTGGGCAAAAGCAACGACTGAGCATTGCACGCGTCTTTCTCAAAAATCCCCCCATTATCATTTTTGATGAGGCGACGAGTGCGCTGGATAATGAAAGTGAAAAGGCAGTGCAGGCTTCACTGGAACAGTTAGCTGACAATCGCACGATGCTTGTCATCGCACACCGTTTGTCAACTATCCGCAATGCACGAAGAATAGTCGTGCTATCCAACGCTGGAGTCGCTGAACAGGGAACACATGCAGAGCTACTTGCATTGAATGGCACCTATGCAAACCTGTACAATATGCAGTCAAAAATATGAGTTTCCATGACAGGGGCAAGGGAACCAGGGCGCCCGCAAGGGGAACGCCCCTCCCA
>CAXUGH010000071.1:0-19103 GCA_964250365.1 uncultured Ktedonobacteraceae bacterium | reverse complement strand
TCGCACTCGAATTTGGAGAATATTTTTTATCTATACGATGCGGGAGCAGACTCGATGGCTCCGGTCTCGACCATGATTTCGCGCAACTGACTGGCATCAATGGTCTCATGGAGGCGCAAAGCTCTGGCAACACGGTCAAGCGTGACGCTATGCTCAGAGAGCAATTGCACGGCTCGGCTGTACGCCCACTTGACAATGCGATCAACCTCTTCGTCAATGACGGCGGCGGTTCGTTCGCTGTACTCGCGTGAACCTGTTGCCAGTGCGGTACCTGCGAAGGGGTCTTCTCGTTCGCTATAAGAGATGGTGCCGAGCCGCTCGCTCATGCCCCATTTCGTAACCATCTGGCGTGCGATTGCGGTCACGCGTTGCAGGTCGTTCTCGGCACCGGTGGTGATGCGTCCAATTGCGACCTCCTCGGCAGCACGACCACCAAGGGCGGTGACAAGTTGCGACTCCAAGTATTGCTGCGTGTAGTTGTAACGGTCATCAAGCGGGGTATACATCGTGACGCCAAGTGCCTGACCACGCGGCACAATCGTTACCTTTGTTACAGGATCAACAAGGTCTTGTAACAAACCTGTGAGCGCGTGCCCACCCTCATGATAGGCGACGACGTTCAGGTCTTCCTCGCTGAGAATCAGCGGACGCTCCGCACCCAGCAGGATTTTGTCGAGTGCCTCATCGAAGCAGGACTGATTGACGGCATCCAGGTTACGACGCGCCGCGAGCAGAGCCGCCTCGTTAATCAGGTTCGCAAGGTCGGCACCAACCATACCAGGAGTTGCGCGTGCGATGGTGATGAGATCAACGTCTCGCGCCAGCGGCACGTCCTTAGCGTGAATCTTGAGGATGGCAAGACGCCCATTCCAATCGGGGCGGTCAACGGTGACGCGACGGTCAAAGCGGCCTGGACGAAGCAGTGCCTTGTCGAGTCCATCGGGGCGGTTGGTTGCGGCAATAACGACGACAGCCTGACGTGCGTCGAAACCGTCCATCTCAACCAGCAACTGGTTCAGCGTCTGCTCACGCTCATCATTGCTGTTGATGCTAGAGCCACGTTGTCGTCCAACAGCGTCGATTTCGTCGATGAAAATGATGCTCGGCGCAGCCTTCTTCGCTTGATCGAACAGGTCACGCACACGGCTGGCACCGACACCCACCAGGACTTCGACGAACTCGGAGCCGCTTATCGAGAAGAACGGCACACTCGCCTCACCTGCAACGGCGCGTGCCAGCAAGGTTTTACCAGTTCCCGGAGGGCCTACGAGTAGCACGCCACGCGGAATTTTACCGCCAAGGCGTTGGAACTTGCCAGGAGTTTTCAGGAAGTCTACGACCTCAACGAGATCATTCTTAGCCTCATCAACGCCTGCGACATCGGCAAAGGTCGTTGATGGCTTGTCTTCCAGAATAACCTTTGCCTTGCTCTTGCCGAAGCTAAAGATGTTTTGCTGGCTCTGTGTGGCGCGACGCGCAATCCAGATGAAGACGCCAAACACTAACACCCAGGGCAACAGTCCAAAGATAATGTTTGGCAACAGATTGTTGTCGGCGACAGGCTTCGACGAAACGCTGACATGATTTGCAAGCAGCAAACGCGTCAAGTCCTGGTCGCCGGTCGGCAACTGTGTGAAGTGATACTGCGTACTAGTCTTTGTGTTGCCACTGGAATCCGTCACTTTAACGGCAGTGCCAAAGTTACCTGTCACGTCCTGGCCCTGGAATACCGCGTTTCTTACATTGCCCTGCTGCACTTGTTGGTAAAACGTGCTATAGGGGACTTCTATAACATTAGGACCACTATTAGCACTGTTATTGTTAGACGTAAAATACGTAAATACCCAGTAGGCTAAGAGTAATACGACCACAAGGAGAACACCACGAATGATAAGTGACGTGTTATCACGCTTTCCACCATTGTTCCCATTTGCATCCCCACCGCCATTCGGGTTGGGGCGTTGTGTACCACGAGGTCCCTGGTCGTTGGGATTCTGGTACATATATACAGACTGAGCGTCCATCGTTCCCGCTTTCTCGTTTGTACTAGCCAGTACAAGATGATTGTTATGTAGGCAATACTGATTACTTCTATTTTACACGTAGGTTGATGTTTCGTCCACGTTCTCATTGAAGAGTGTGATAAATTGGAGTACGATAAACCGGGGTGTGATAAATCGGGGTGTGATAAATCAGACCCGTACATTTATATCTATTCCAATATGTTATTGATACGTTTTAGCCTATGAAAAGTTACGATGTGACGAACATATATCTGCTTACGGGAATATCTGTTATAAGGACGTTGGATAAGAGAAGTTCGTGTACAAACATATAACCTTTCTCTGCATAGGCATGCCCTATGCAGAGAAAGGTTGTATGTTTGTACAATGAGATTAGAAGCCGAAGCTACCAGTGGGTATGTTCTGTCCCTGCTGCCCCTTATGCCCGTTGATGAGGCGATTCAGGAAGTTGGGATTGCTGGTGAGCATTTTTGTCACCATGTCGGACTGAGATTGCGTGATGTCGCCCGCGCTC
This sequence comes from uncultured Ktedonobacteraceae bacterium, assembly GCA_964250365.1. Taxonomy (GTDB): domain Bacteria; phylum Chloroflexota; class Ktedonobacteria; order Ktedonobacterales; family Ktedonobacteraceae; genus JBBQVS01. Next base: position 16,565 of record CAXUGH010000071.1, on the reverse strand, counting down.
ACGGCCTGCTTGAGTTCGCTCTGAATAGCGTTGGTGAGCAGAGTCTTGAGTTGGATATCAGAAACCTTGTGGGCGGTGGCGATATCGTGCAGGCTCTTGCCCGACTGCAACTGGCTGGTCAGGTCGGCGGAGCTAATGCCAAGCCCCTTCGCAACCTGCGCCTCGGCTGCTGTAAGGTACTGTTGCAGCTTCTGCATGTTGGCAAAGCCTGCTTTGTTGCCCTTGCCCAAGCCCTGGAAATTACAATTGGTGGCACTTCCAAGCTGAGACTCGATTTGTGTCGCCTGTGCCTGTGTGATCTTGCCGTCCTTGACCATCTGGTCGATCATATCTTTGGCGGCACCGCTCTCCGCGCTCTGTAGTTTGTCGGCGGGAACACCAAGGCGTTTGGCAAGGTCTTGCTGAAACTGAGCGCAATAGTTGTTTGTCGCGCTACTGGTGTTGGTGGTTGTGAGAGAGGTGCTGGCTGTTGTGGAAGTTGCATTCGCATTTGCGGTACGTGCGCTCCCATACACAGCCCCTACGAGAATGCCGAGCAGCAAGAGCAGACTGCCACCGCCAATAATTAAAAGTCGTTTCATGATTCTATCTCCTCATCTCTGGAAGTTGTGCGGAGGTATCACCGGTGATACCTGCTCTTACTTCGCCATGCGTGGAACCTTTTTGAATGTCATACAGAACTACGACAAGTATAGCATACCTCACAACGTGGCAAAATGTGTCAGAAAAGCGTAAAGTTTCTGCAAAATCTATTATTCGTTTATAGGCAAGCGTATGAGGAAGCGAGTATCGCCTGGATGAGAGGCGACATGTACTTCGCCGTGATGTCTGCCTACAATGATACGATAGGCAATATCGAGGCCGAGACCTGTACCTTTGCCAACTCCTTTGGTGGTGAAGAATGGCTCGAAGATGTGCAGTTGCACGTCTTCTGGAATGCCAGGGCCGTTGTCGGCAATCTCCACCACAATTCTATCTTGTTCGTGGCGCGTCCGAATCCAGATATGTTTTTCATGCTCTACATCGTCCAAGGCATCACTGGCATTGTCGAGCAGATTAGTCCACACTTGATTCAATTCGCTTCCATAAGCTTGAATATGCGGTAGATGAGGGTCGTACTCGCGTGTTACCGTAATATACTTGAGCTTAGATTGCAGAATGGTGAGCGTATTTTCCAGCCCTTCGTGAATATCGACCTCTTGTAGCGGTGCCTGATCCATGTAGGAATAGTCCTTGACGGCCTTCACGAGTGTCAAGATACGCATTGTACTCTGCTCAACGGAGGAAAGCAGACTAAGCACCTGCAGAATTTTCTCCAAAATCGGAAGAAAGCTTTGTAGTGTCTTCTCTGGCACCTGTTGCGCTAGCTTTTCAAATACAGCGATGTCCAGACTCGACTCAACAAAGGTCGGAGCGAGGTCGTAACCGTTAGCGATACCGTGTTCGTCTAACCATGAGGCAAGTTCGTCCTCGCGGTCGCTCTGCTCCAGAGGCTCAAGAATTGTTCTGTATGCGGCACGTTGTATTGCATTGTCCTGGAAAGCTGTTACGATGTCCTGACTTGGCGCATCGGCATGCATGGAGAAATTCATCTTTTGCAACGCGAGTAGCGTTTCGCGTAACTGTGCCGCTTCTCTTTGTGCCGCCGCTGCTGGATTGTTGAGTTCGTGCGCGAGGCCAGCCGAGAGCTTGCCCAGAGCGGCGAGCTTCTCCTGCTGCATCGTGAGAATCTCCATATTGCGAATGCGCGAAGCGAGCGTGGGCAACACGGCCTTCGTCACAGGAGAGCAAGAGACGAGCATATGCTGGAACGTTTCGGCGTCGAAACGCACTCCACGCGTCTTCTGTACCGCGCGTGCCGTGGCGACGTAGGGCGTACCAGTGAGTAGAGGCACCTCACCCGTAAATGAACCTGGATTGACATGTTCCGCGATCACCACCTCTTGCCCGTTCAGTTGCTTGGTAACTTGTATATCTCCTTCGAGCAGAATGTAGAAGTTTGTCGCAGGGCTACCCTCGGCGAAGAGCAAATCACCCTGCTGTAACGTAATAACCTCGCCATTAGCAAGAATAGCGGCGATTTCTTGTTCCGACACTTCCGAGAAAAGAGGAGAGCGACGCAGTATATCTATATCTGTCATCGTTACACTCCGCTGAGATAACGATGCACAAACTGCACCGCCATTGAACCCTCGCCCACACCAGCGGCGACGCGTTTAATCGAGCCATGTCGCACGTCGCCAGCCACAAAAATGCCTGGCACGCTCGACTCTAACAGGTACGGGTCGCGGTCAAGCTTCCAACCATGTGGTCGCTTGCCATCTGGCATCAAATCGGTACCTGCGAGAATGAAGCCCTGCTCGTCACGCTCGACAACGCCATCTAGCCAATTCGTGTAGGGTTTGGCACCGATGAAGACAAAGAGCGAAGATGCAGGAACCGTCTCTTGCTTGCCTGTATCCGCATCGGCAAGCGTAATGGACTCAAGATGAGTCTCACCCTGCGCCTCGACGACGTTGGTACAGGTGCGTACAACGATATTGTTGGTGGCATGTATCTGGTCGATGAGATACTGCGACATGCTTTTAGAGAGCGAGTCGGCGCGTACAAGAATCGTCACATGTTTGGCATAGCGCGAGAAGTACATGGCAGCCTGTCCAGCAGAGTTCGCGCCCCCAACGATGTATATATCCTCGTCACTACACGAAACGGCCTCGCTCATCGCGGCCCCATAGTACACGCCTGCACCCGTGAGCTGCTCGACGCCTGGAACGTCGAGCTTGCGATAAGACACCCCGGAAGCCACCATGAGGGCGTGACAGCTCAGTTCCGAGCCATCGCTCAACTTCACAATGCGGTATGACCCCTCAACGCGTACACTCGTCACCTCTTGCGGTGAGAGAATCTCGGCACCGAGCCTACGAGCCTGCATCACGCCTCGCTGCGAGAGGTCTGCACCGCTCAATCCCTGCGGAAAGCCGAGGTAATTCTCGATACGCGAACTTGTGCCAGCCTGCCCACCAGGAGCTTCACGCTCGATCATCAACGTTTTCAAACCCTCGGAGGCACCATAAACGGCGGCTGCGAGACCAGCAGGACCGGAGCCAACGATGATGAGGTCGTAGAAGTTCGTCCCTGCATGCGTGTTCAGATGTATCTTCTCGGCAATTTGCAAATTCGTCGGATTCTCCGCATGCGAGCCGTCCGAGTAGAATAGCACAGGCAAGCGTTCATCTGTGATACCAGCAAGTTCGAGCAATTGGCACGGCTCCTCAGACTTGTTCTCGATATCCAGCCATTGATAGGGTATCAGGTTGCGGGCCAGGAAATCGCGTGCCTCATGCGAACGCGGCGACCAGCGATGCCCTACCACGCGCACACCCTCGAACGGCGGACGATACGTCAACTGCCAATCGTTGAGCAGGTCATCGAGCGTGGGATACAGGTGCTGTTCGGGCGGATTCCACGGCTTCATCAGATAGTAGTCAATTCTCGCAGTATTGATAGCCGAAATCGCGGCATCGGTATCAGCGTAGGCAGTGAGCAACACGCGCTTGGCGTCGGGAAAAAGCTCTCCTGCCTCCGTCAAAAACTGCGTGCCGCTCATGTTGGGCATGCGCTGGTCAACAAGGAAAAGCGCAACTGCCTCGTTACGCAGCTTTACCTGCTTCAATGTATTGAGTGCCTGCTGTCCAGAATTCGCACTCAGTATTCGATATTGTGCATTATAGTGGTGGCGCAGGTCGCGCTCTATCGCTCGCAGCACTTCGGGGTCATCATCTATCGTAAACACAATCGGCCTTGCCATGCACACCTCTCTTGTGAAAAATGCCTAATACGACATAACTGGCCTATTTATACAACACAGGCAAGCCTAATAACAATACAATATTACGTAGGATGATGTCACTAGTGAAACAATTCAAATTTTCCCTGTCTATTTCTACAGGTACGCATTGCTATATGATACGCTGAATGCCAGAAGGAGTAAGTTGATATACTTTGTTTGTCAGGTCTTCCCCTTGAAGTTGGGCTAACATAATTATGAGATGCTGGACAATCTCGCGTCCTGAAACTCTTGGTAAGGAGAGAATAAGAATGCCAGCATGAGGTGGGTTATACTGAGGTCCAAGAAAATCAGCATCGCGTGTAATTATAATGAGGTTTCTTGCACGAGCAAGTGAGAAAACGAAGGTATCAGGCTGCGCTCGTAGTCCAACTTCAATCGCTCGATACGCTATATACCCTATTCGCTGCAACGCTGCAATAGTACGCTTAGGCATGTTCTCATCGAGAAGAAATACCCATGATGAGTGAGATGCCATATCTCTTTTTTCTCCTTACGGAACCAAAGCAGCAGCATAGTTAAGAGCATTCTTGACCTGTTGCTCAGTAAGATCATACTCTTCGGAAACCTCCTGAACGGACATTCCTTGTGCAATATCAACAAGAACAATTTTCACTGGGACACGCGTTCCCTCCACTATTGGCTTTCCGCCGATGATTTGAGGGTCTGAGATGACGCCAGGAGAGAGAATTTGCCTTTCTTGCGACATATGTATTGCTCCTCCACTTGTATAATTCGTGAGCGATAACCACTACTACATTTTACAACATATTCATCTCTCGCGCATATGCAACCGCCTGTGTGCGGCTCTTAGCATCCAGTTTCGAGAAGATACGTTTGATGTGCGTCTTCACGGTGCCCTCAGAAATGACGAGGCGTTCGGCAATTTCTTTATCGGAGAAGCCAGCCGCAATCAGATGTAATACCTCTGCTTCACGACTACTAAGCGTTTGAGATGGGCTAAGAGGATTCGCATCAGGAATGGAGAAATTCAAAGCGAGCAACAATTGAGTTATGTATTTTTGGGATACGGAGGATTTCGTGGGTGTAGTATAACGTTGACTGTTGAGAAGATGAGTCAGCAATACACCTATTGGTTTGCCATAGTTGATAATGGTACGCACGAACGATTCCGGCTCGCCAAGCATGAGTGCCTCCGTTAATGTGGCAAGGGCACGCGGAATATCATGCTGCGCTTGAAAAAGCAGTGCTTGTAGACACAGAACCTCAATGGTAAACACAACATACTTGTTACGGCGTGATGCTTGCAATGCTTGTACCAGAAGAGGATGCATTTCAGAAAAGCGTTCTTGTAACAGATACACCTGTGCTACATTCAGACGCTCGGTAATATAGAGAGTATCTTGCTCATCTTCGACTTCTAACCGATAGTCGTTTATCCAGCGTGTCGCCGACTCCCTATCTTCCTGAGCCAGCCATAGACACAAACGTAACGTTTCATAAGTCTTACGTGGTTGTTTGTGTGAAGCATGCTTAAAGAGAAAAAATTTCTCCTCTACATATGTCGATGCTAGCTCGTACTTTTCCTGCGCGATATGTACCTTTACAAGATCAATTTCACCAGCAAACGTCAAATACTTATTGCCACTACGTTTCCCACATGCAATACATTCTGTTGCATAATATTCAGCCTCTTCTAATTTGTTCCATTCGTAGTACAACTCACTCAAACAGTGATGCATTGCGCCAGCCATAAGAGATTGCGCGATAGGAGATGTTCCAATAAACTCTAACGCTTGCTGACAGATGACACTGACGCGAGACAACTGACCACACTCGAAGTACATATATGAGAGACTTGTGTAACATTGAATTGCGGCTGAAATAGCATGTGTTGCTTTGCTCACCGTAATACCCTCTGAAAGCGTCTCTATTGCCTTATCGTAGTTACAACAATAAGCATAGACAGAGCCGAGAATATACAAGGCGATACCTAACCAGGAAGAGGAAGTTGGTAGAAGGAGACGAGCTTGCTCACATAGCTCAATCGTTCGCTGTGTGTCCTCATGGTATGAATGCAAGATAAAGGCACGCAGCACACACGCCTCGCCACGCATTTCATTTCCAGAAGAACTCTGCTGAATCGCCCACAAAGCTTCTGCTTGCAGTGCCTCCTCTACATACTCTAGCCACAATTCTATCTCTTTAGTGTGCTTGCTACTATAGATAGTCCATGCTCGGTAGAGGCACAGGCGAGGATAGGAGCGCAACAAATCAAGCGGCAAAGCATCCAACCACTTTACCAACGATTGTACTTCGCCGCGCATCCATACTTTTTCGGCAACGCGTGCGATCAGGTCTGCCACTGTTGTATAGCCGTGCTTATCTTGTTGTGCGGCGGCGAGCGCATGTTCAACCGCTTCGCTTTCGTATCCCTGCGCCTCATACCATTGACTTGCCCGCCAGTGTAGAGGAGCAAGTAAGTCTTGCCGGTCTCGTTTCAAGCGAGCAGAGAGAAATTCAGCAAAGAGATGATGATAGCGATACCATTCGCGCTTTTGATCAAGCGGAACTATAAAGAGATTGACCTGCTCTAATTTTGCCAGCATGCTCTGCCCATTCTCGAAATTCATCAATGCATTACAGAGCGAGGCATTCAGACGATCCAGAATTGACGTACACAGCAAAAAGTCTTGCACCTCTTGCGGTTGCTGAGCAAACACCACCTCAGTTAAGTAATCAAGCACAAAGCGATGTGTGCCATCAAAAGCCGCTAAAGCCTGTACTTCACCGCCTTCATTTCTTAGTGAGAGAGCCGCTAGTTGCAGCCCAACCGCCCAACCTTCTGTTCGCGTCTCCAACTGTGCTATTACCTCTGGCGATAATTCGAGCTGCATACTATTGTGAAAAAACTGTACAACTTCAGTACCGATGAAGCGTAGGTCATCCGCGCGAATTTCCAGGAGTTGCCCTTGCACACGAAGTGCCGCCAAGGAAAAAGGAGGGTCAACACGACTTGCAATGACCAGATGCATATGAGGCGGCAAATGTTCAAGCAGGAATGCAAGTTCATCATGAATAGACTGTTCAGCAATAACATGATAATCGTCGAGTACCAATACAATGTCATGGGAAGTGTCGGTGAGCATGTTGACAAGCGTTGTAAGAACAGAGCGTATCGGCGGTGTCTGTGGTTGTTGCAGGAGCGTCAATAGCTCGGTTCCAAGTTCGGGTCGCAGAGTTTGTAGAGCAGCAACAACATACAACCAGAAGCGTGCGGAATCGTTATCGCTCTCATCCAGAGACACCCACGCAACAGAGGACTTACCTTGCTGTTGACGATTCAACCTCGCACACCACGCACTTAATAGTAGTGTTTTGCCGAAACCAGCGGGAGCGCAGACCAGAGTTAACAGGCTTGAGACACCTGAATCAAGTTGCTCAAAAAGACGGGGACGAAGCACGGCGGTCTGCCGCACACGCGGAATAGTCAATTTTGTTTTTAGAAGGAAGCCGGGTTGCCATTGAGTACGTGAAGCAAGGTGAGTCATGTTGCCCCTCTCCTACCGTGTCAACGCGAAGCTATACCAGAGCATACAATAGCTTGAATAGTATAACACATTGCTCATCGAGAGAGGTAGATATGAACCAAAAGTAAGGGAAAAGAGGAAGCAGGGAGACCGCAAGGGTCTCCCCTACAGCTTTTTATATGTAGGGGGACCCTTGCGGTCTCCCTTTTAATACTGCTAATACATGGATAAGCTATTGAACTGTATTTGCATCACTTGTGCTGTCCGCTTTGATGAGAAGCGGCAGCAGAGCCGAGACAATAGGTGTGCCCCAGCCTGTCGTGTTGTCCCAACCTTTGTGCGCGGAATAGCCCAGCACGGTGACAACCTTCTTCGTGGTTGGATCAAGAAACGTGTAGCTGTTGTTGCCAATCACGATGTCGTGGAAGGCACGCGCATAGTTGCTGCTCTTACCAACGCTGTAGAGAGCAGGATTGACGAAGCCGAGGTTGTGACCAGCGATCTGATTGCCGAGAGCCACAATGCCAGCCCACTGTGGTGCGCCCGCGCTTGTGCCACCAACGGAGAAGATCGCGTTCGGACCAAGGCCACATGAACTGCAAACGATCAAGACACCACTACGTGGATCTGCATTGTAGGCCACATCTGGTACACCACGACGGCTACCAATGCCAGCAACACCTTTCTGATAGGAAGGTGCCAGATAGACCTTGCTGATACCGCCGCCAGTAGCTCCATTGTTATTACCGGTTGAAGGATCAAAGACAACCTCTGACCACGTTGTCTCGCCCAGATATTTGCCGGAGAGTGTTGTGTCGAGGTATGTGCCACCCACACCTGTCACATAAGGGTCTGTCGCAGGATAGTTCACAACGGGCGTAGTAAAGAAGGATGTGAAATCGCAGGTAGGAGCCGAGACGCCCTGGTCGGCAGAAGAGCCAAACACCGTGATATGTTTGTCAGCCGCCTCCTTGTAAATTGCATGCGACTCCTGCAACAGCTGTCGACTTAGACATGGTTCTGCGAAGCCATAACTTTCGGAGAGAACATTGCCGAGATCGTTGTCAATAGCATACTTCGTGGTTTTCAAGAAAGCTGCATAAAGGTCTGAATACGTTTGGGCACCTTTAGTAGTTCCAAGCACAAGATTGATAGTGGCATCGGGGGCAATAGCATGCGCCCACTCGACATCAAGGGTGATTTCGTCAGCAGCATCTGTCCTGTTATCGAGTCCAAAAGGCGCGATGATATTCAATTTTGGATCGGGCAGACCGAAGATTGTGTCGAAGGTATGCAGGTCCTGAGCAATGGTAGGACTCTGCGTGAAATCGAAGATGGCGATGGTTTGCCCTTTGCCTGTGTAGCCTTTACCATAGAGTCGCTGGATATCATACGCAGTTTGAATCTGCTGTGGCGAGTAACAACGAATAGGTTGTGTAGGCAACTGGCACTGAAACTGCACACCTTTGGCGGCTTTGCCTAGATGTGTTGTATGAAGACGTTTACTAGTAAGATAGTTACGAGCTATCTGGCTTCCACTCGCTGCATGAGCTGAGGATACATTTCGGAAATAGGTCGTTGCACCAGCCACCAGCCCAGCAAGCACAATCAGTGCCATAAGCAGACTGAACAGTGGATGCACGCGTTTAAAGTGTTGCATTATGAATATCTTCTCCTTCTTAACAATTCATGCATATCGACTCATGAATATTGGTGGCAAATATTTTTACATTCACCTCCACAAAAAGGAGTATACCTGTTCCATACAATCTTGTCTGTCCCTCAAAAGGGGTATTTTTGTCAGAAGGAGAAGTCTATTCTGGAGCTTTTTCGAGTAGTTCTAAGAGAACGCCATTCGTGCCTTTGGGATGGAGGAAAATAGCGCGTCCCTCGGCGGCAATACGTGGCTCTTTGTCGAGGACTGCCGCGCCTTTGTCTTGCATTTCACGCAGCGTGGCTTCGATGTCGTCAACTTCGAGGCAGATGTGGTGCATACCCTCGCCGCGCTTTTCAAGAAACTTGGTGAGGCTCGAATCAGGAGTTGTTGGCTCAAGCAGTTCGATTTCGCTGCCCTCTGGCCCACCCATCGGTAAAAAGGCGATACGTACCTGCTCGCTTGGCACATCTTTAATTTCGCGTGGCTCTATGCCCAACGTATCGCGGTAAAATACAAGTGCTTGCTCGATGTTGCGTACAATAATGGCTACATGGTCGATACGCTTGGGCATAAGTGCTTCTCCTTATACAATGAGTATCAGTCTTGTTTGGCACTTGCCGCCAAGTGCCAAACAAGACTGATACTCATTGTTCATTAGCAGTGTGCTAGATGAAAATCGGTTTGGCGCAGTTGATGTGGTACGACGGTAAACAGGCCAACGCTGCGCTGAATGGAACTGGTGACGGTTCGTAGTGCCATTAACGCGCCAATACGCGTCTCTTCGTCATAGGATAACATGTCCGCCGTCTGCTCAAACTCTGCCTGAGTCAACACTTCATACGAGGTGTCTGGTTTTACCAGGACGCTCAGGTCGAGATCAACATACACTATCCGGTCTAGTAAAAGCGAAGGAGGCTGAATAATATTGGCATAGGTATGAACAAGTTCAGTTCCCTTATAAAAAGCACTTAACATGTACCAGCGGTCAGGCCAGAAGAATTGTAGGCAGTTCGAGCGCAACGGACGCGTCGTACCAGAAGCCCAGCGCATAGGTGTGCCTGCGGGAAGCCAGAGACGAATACCATCGGTATGAGTATTTTCTTCTTCATTACGAGGTCGATTTTCAAGCTGTGTCTGTGCATCTAGTTTATACGCTGCCCACGAACCACGCACCATCTGATCATAACTACGACTCTCCACCAAAAATTGCTGTTGCTGCATGATTTCTCTCCCTTTCATTGCCCACCCATACTACGAGAACATTGTGCTATCGTCAAGTGTCTCCGAAAATAGTCCCATCTCTTTATGAAAGGAGCATTCATTGCCAGGAGACCGCAAGGGTCTCCCCTACATTTTATGTTATTCGTCGGCGAAATTTAGGGGAGACCCTTGCGGTCTCCCTGCATTCTCCCCGCATCCCTCCCCCATGTTGTACAATTACTATACGCCCATATTCATAACTTTTACACACAGGAAACAGAATAAGAAATACATTTATGCGCTGCCCCAACTGTCAAACTCTTAATCCAATAAACGCAAAGTTTTGCCTGGAATGTGGCAATCGACTTGTGGTGTGTCCAAATTGTGGTACCGTCAACCTACCGGTTGCCAAATTCTGTATCGAATGTGGTACTGCGCTCAAGTTGCGCGGCGATACCGATGCATCACTACCAGTAGTTTCAGCGGAACAAACGCCACCCAGTCCATACGTTCCGCCAACGCCAGAAGTTCTGCTTCCATCGGAAGAACGGCGCATCGTGACCGTCATGTTTGCGGACATTATCGGCTCAACGCCGCTTGCGGCTCGGTTGGACCCGGAAGACATGCGTGCAATTCTTACGGGCTACTTCAACCTGATGACGCAACAGATACGTAAACATGGCGGCACCGTTGAAAAATATATTGGCGATGCTGTGATGGCGGTCTTCGGCACACCTATCACGCACGAAGACGACCCTGATCGCGCGATTAGAGCGGCTCTCGATATGCAGGCGGCACTGACAACCTTTAACGAGCAGAGACAGGCATTCGATGGTACCGCGACCCGTTTACAAATGCGTATCGGCATCAACACGGGTGAGGTAGCCGCGCAGGGTAGTGAGCAGCAACGACAGGACTTTTTGATTACAGGCGACGCGGTAAATGTCGCGGCGCGTTTACAACAGGCCGCCGACCCTGACACTATCATGGTTGGGGAACGCACGTATCTTGCGACACGCGAGGTCTTTGATTTTCGAGCTGTCGAGTCGATGCAACTGAGAGGCAAAAGCGAGCCGCTCAACGCCTATATTGTGCAGGGTGTAGAGAGCCAAACACCCACGATTACACAGCATCCGCGTGGCATCGAAGGGCTACAAGTGCCGCTGGTTGGTCGTTCGCTTGAATTAACGCTACTGCATACCAGCTATGCGCGTGTCCTGGCGGAGCGCAGTCCACACCTTATCACAATTCTTGGCGTTCCTGGCATTGGCAAGTCGCGGCTTGTGCGTGAATTTGTGCAGCGTGAGCAAGAGGCGGCTCGTAACTCGGATGAGGCTGTACCTAGAGTGTTGCAGGGTCGCTGCCCACCATATGGCGAGAGCATTACCTACTGGCCTCTCATAGAGATTCTGCGTTCGCTGCTACAGGTACAAGAGGATGAGGACGATGAGACGCTACAACGGCGTTTCACAGAGTTTGTTCAGCAAACTCTCCTCAATGCCAAGCGCACAGAGCCGAGCGAAGAGATTGCGACAACAATACTCCGCAGCATTGGGCGTGGCCTGAGCGCGACTACTGATGGACAGGGAACGCGTGAGCGACCTAACCAGCGTAGCAACTACACAGTCCGTAGCAAGCAGACAACAGCACAAGCTCCTTTACTGCGAGCGTGGCGCGTGCTACTCGAATCTCTAGCGCAGGTGCAACCGCTTATTCTGATAGTTGACGACTTGCAGTGGGCTGATGAAGCGTTGCTCGACCTGCTGGAGTATCTCACGGAGCGTATTACGACGGTACCGATTCTCTTTCTCTGTCCTGCGCGACCAGACTTTTTTGACCGACGGCGCGATTGGGGCGGTGGGCAACGCAATTTCACGACCATTGAACTCGACGCACTCTCACAGGAAGAGAGCAGTAACCTGCTGGATGCGCTTCTCAACACCGATGACTTACCAGAGGTACTGCGCCATACGATTCTTACGAGAGCCGAGGGCAATCCGTTTTTTGTTGAAGAAATCATACGCATGTTTATCGACCAGGGATTACTCGTTCGTGAGACTGAGCGAGACGGCGAGATATGCTGGCGGCTCGGTCATTTAAATGAAACGCTGGTCAGTGAGCGTACAACCGTCGCGGAACCGCCCGACGATACATTGCTCAATATGCATTATGTGTTGCCGTTGCCGCGCATTCCCGATACAGTGCAAGGTGTGCTAGCGGCACGCGTTGATCTGTTGCACCCGCTCGAAAAACTAATATTACAGCACGCGGCAATTATCGGACGCACATTCTGGCTCTCGTCGCTGGTCGAGCTAGCCGACAACCTCTCGGAACAAACCGTGCTTCGTGCGCTTGAGTCGCTTATTCAGCGCGACTTTCTCACTGAAGATGACGACGGGCAGGTACGTAGCCCCATCGAGAATGACCGTGTGTTCAGTTTCAAACACATTCTGATTCGGGACGTGGTATACAACAACATTCCCCGTACACGACGCTCGCAGGAGCATGCTCAACTCGCCTTCTGGTTAGAGGAGCATACACGTAACAATGCGGCATCCTTCATCGAGCTACTCGCCTATCATTATCAACAGGCATTAATTACATGGTCGGCGACGATGACTACGGTCAATGTCAGTAGTATACAAGAGACTTCCAATGGGGAAGAAGTCGCATCGGTACAATTAACGCGCCCCGAACTACGTAAGCGTGCAATCAAGTATCTCACGCTCGCGGGCGATCAGGCATTGAACAGCTACTACACGTTGCGAGCGATACAGGCATACAATGACGCCCTTGAACTTTTGCTTGATGAGCATAGCGATGTGCCAACGCTCGTTGCGATGTATGAGAAATTGGGTGATGCTTATTCGCAACGTAGCGCGATGAATGAGGCATGGCAGGCATATCGTAGAGGTTTGCGTCTCGCTACTGGCGAAGGTGTCGCTCCCGAAAGTGTCGATCTGCTCTACCTGTATGAGCGTCTGTCCGAACTTGCCACGCGCTGGTTTAGCCTTTTCGATACTCCACCCAATCCTCAGGAGACGCGCACGTATATCGATGCAGGATTGCAACTCTTAAAGGAGAAGGAATTAAGTGCTGCACATGCCGCTTTTCTTACCTATCAGGCGTTCTGGTATATCGGCGAGACGGTGACGGCAACGTATGCACAGAAACCGGAATTCGTAGAACAAGCACTGGCAAGTGGGCATAAGGCCCTACGTCTCGCGGAACAACTGAATAACGCCAGCGTACTTTCGCTTGCACTCGACGCGGTTGGCTTTATCTATATGGTAGATCATAAGTACAAAGAGGCGCATCAGATACAGCAGCGACGCCAGCAGTTAGAAGAGAAGTTGACAGATCGCGAAGAATTGTACGATATCTACAACTCGTTAGGCAAAGTTCACGTTGAGATCGCGGAATACGCAACCGCGCTGATGTGGTTCGGACGCGCATGGAGCAACGCCCAGACGATGGAGAGTCCATCCTTGCTCCTCATTAGTATGGCGTGGCGCATGTGGACATGGTTGCAGTGGGATCGCTGGCAAGAGGCGCGAGAGGTTGCGCTCGATATGCTGCGCTTGATTGAGCAATACCAGCAAGACGAGAAACGGCAATCGTGGGCACTGGAAACGCTGGCGATGCTGGCCTATCGACAGGGCAATCAAGAGCAGGGAGAGTACTACGCACGGCAATACAAGCGGCTCATCGACCAGCAGGCAGAACGTAATAGCGACGAAACAACGGTGGAGATATCCACGAGCATGCGTGATATCTTACTGGCACGCGAAGACTGGACACGCGCAACGGCAGAGTATACCGAAAAGCTCAAGGAAAGCGAACCATTGCCCTCCCCAGAGGTACTCACGACGCTGGCAGAGCTTTTAGTGACGACACACGCGCCGACCGATGTTCAGGAGGAGATGTGTAATCGTGCTATTACAGTTGCGGATGATTCTGGCGCCTGTAAGAGCCTTGCCCTTGCCTTTCGCGCGAGAGGTCGCATGTATATGGAGCAGCAAAAGTGGTCGCTTGCGAAGGACGATCTCTATCAAGCATTGCGCCGTTGTGAAGCTCTGGACATTCCGTGGGAACGCGGTTTAACACTCTATACTATCGGTATGCTCTATAAAAGACGCGCCGAAACCTTCGATAGAGAGGAACCAGGAACACGCAACAGCGATATGGAGCGTGCGCGTTACTCTTTCGAGCAAGCTCTTGGCTTCTTCGAGTCGCTTTCGGCAGAGCGGGATATTGAGCATGTAAGACAAGCGTTGGGACAAGGGGCATCTGTGAATGTGTAAAGCATGTTGTTACACATTCATCTCCCAAAGAGAATCCGAGTGCCACAGTTGAGTGGAGTCCCATACATGCCCCATGTTGGGTGGTGAGACGGAGATGTGGATGTGTGCAAGGTTTGCATTCGCGGCTTGCAAGTGTTGACGCATGCTGTTTAGGGCCAGCGTTGGCGTGTTATTGGTCTTGCTGATGTGAGCGAGCCAGAGCCAGCGCACACCGTCGGGTCGCCATGTGCGTAATACGGCGTCGGCGGCTTGATCGTTGGAGAGGTGTCCAGTGGGACTGAGAATGCGATTTTTGAGATGCTGTGGATAGGGACCCCGTATCAGGCGTTCGCGGTCATGATTCGATTCAAGAATGAGCAGGTCGGCATACTGCATGGCATCGAGCATAGCTGGCGTTACCTCACCGCTATCAGTAACGATACAGACGCGACAGCCTCCTGCTCGAAGCAGGTAGCCGCAGGGAGCAACAGCGTCATGTGAGATGGGAAACGAAGTAACCTCGATGTCACCGATACTGCATTGTGTGCCAACGGGAAAAGCTAGCGTTTTGAGAAAGTCCGAAGAAGCATTCGACAGGGAGACCGCAAGAGTCTCCCCTACATCTCCTACGTGTAGGGGAGACTCTTGCGGTCTCCCTGTTTTGGTGATCGAAAGAATGTTTTCCTGTATGGCTGCGAATGTACGTGGGTCGGCGACGACAGGTACAGAATATCGTTTCGTTAGAGTAGTCAGTCCGATGGTGTGATCACCATGCTCATGTGTCACGAGAACGCCAGACAATTGAGAGGGCGAGACTCCGATTCGGTTGAGCCGCTCGATCAGTACGCGTCCGGTCAAGCCTGCATCTACAAGAAGCTTCGTGCGCCCCTGTGGTCCCGCCTCCACAAACAAAGCGTTGCCGCTACTTCCACTACCTAAAGATACGACTCTCATGTATGTTTTTCCCGTAGTTCTAATAAGGTCTGTGCATTCTTCCCCAGTACCATCGCCAGAGTCTCCGCATCAAGGCCAGCTTGCTGAATATGATGTATAACTCTTTGCTGCGACAATAGGCCATAATCGCTTGCAAATAGAATACGATTAGTGCCGACTAATTGAGTTACGATAGGGAAGATGCTACTTCGATATAAATAGATGGTTGCTGCTGTATCATACCATACATTCTCCGTGATGCGTTGTATCTCTGGCATTAGAGAGTAAAAAGGCAAGCCACCACCCCAATGCGCGGCAATAAAAAGCACATCGGGAAATGCGATTAGAAATGCTGTAATGTCTTGTAGTGAAACATTTCCTTTGCCTGGATAAACATGACCAACAGGCTCGCTACAATGCGCTAGAACCAGTAGACGATGCTGGCGTACAATCTCAATGAGTGGTGCTAGCAGAGGGATATCGCTTAGTCGGTATCCCTGTCCATGTGGCATCAACTCCCCAAGACCAATCATACCAGCACTGGCACAGCGTTCAAGTTCATAAGCAGCGTGCTTATTGGCTAGAGGTTGCACGCCTGCCATTCCCTGTAGGCGACCTGGGTAGTGCTGCATCGCATCGAGAATATAGTTATTATTCTCCTCGATTAAGCCCGTATCGGTCCAGCCAAAGGAGCAGACTAGAGATATGGCAACGCCTGAAATATCCATTTCGGCGATCAAGTCCTCGGCAGTTGCGAGGCGTGAGCGAGGATTCTGATAGAGCGCACGAAACCACGCGTCACGAGCGCAATAGCGTTCGCGATTCGCGCATATATCCGGTGGAAATATGTGAGTATGAGCATCAATAATCATAAGTGTTTCTCATGCTGAATGAGACGACAAAACATTCTTGTACCAATATATTAACATAGCAGGAAAAGAAAAAGAGTTCGCAGTACGCGAACTCTTTGTATGTACCTCTGTGTGTATTCGCTCAAGAGAAGCCAGGACCTCAATTTTGCCGAACGCCTCGTCCGCTGGGGCGAGGGTCTCATTCACCACTCGTCCAAGCATGGGATCAACGACGATAGACTCATCAGGAAGATACATCGTGTAGAAACAAGCCGTTTGGTCATTAGTGCCGCTTCGCTACGT